>JACDAH010000129.1 GCA_013695505.1 Chloroflexota bacterium
TGATGGCTCGACCAAGGAGGTGGAGCGAGCGAAGACCGTCCTGCTGGCGTCCTGACCGACGCCTCCGACACCGTCGCTGAGCATCACGACGGATCGCTCATTTCCCACCACTCCAGGGGGCACGGCCTCCGATCGCCTCCTGCACGTTCGGAAAACGCGTCCGGTTCTCGACGTGGAGGAGGGCCCGCCGACCCAGATCCCAGGCAAGGATGTCGGCACGCCCCGCGAACTGGTAGTGCTGATATGGCTCATCGATTGCGACCGGGAACCCTTGTCGCCCGAGCTGGGCGGCGAGGGCCTCGCCCATCGCGGCGTGGACGGGGTCCTCGGCACGGATGGTCGCGGCCCGCACTCGGGGATCGAAGAGCTCGAGACGTGGCTCGGGTCCAGCGCGAGCGCGATCGCGGCGTACGTTTCCAGGCTGGCCGTCCTGCCGTGCTCGATGGCGTGGATGCTCGAAGCGGAGACGCCAGCTCGGGCAGCCAGTTCGCGGAGCGTCCATCGGCGTCGCCGTCGCGCCTCGGCGATCGTGATTCCCACGTGCGCGGCAAGGCGAAGCGCCACCAGGTCCGGAGTGGAACGCGTAGACATTCTCGCCGGAGTGAACAGGATGGCCCTCATCCGCGGCTCAACCGGCAGTTGTCCGGCCGTCGACTGCCGGGTCGGCGATCCGGGGGGCGCGGCGCCGCGTCGAAGTTGGGTACATGCCAAGAGTTCCTGCTTCGACCCTCGCCGCTCGCGTTAGGACGAGACCGTTGTGGCGGAAACTTGTTCACTGAGGCGGCAAATCTGCCCTTCGGGGCGCCTGGGCGGCGCCTCGCGCACTTCGGCGCCTGGGCTGCGCCTCGCGCCCCACGGGGCCTGGGCCTGGACCCGCGCCAGCGATCAGCCGGGCAGCTTGCGCCGGCAGGTCACGCAGTTTCGATCCGTCCAGGCGTTGTACGCGCCGCAGCTCGGGCAGCGTTTCTGGCCCTCGGACGACGTTGCATAGGGGCTCTCGCTCTCCGCTGCGGACCGTTCCCGGCCCTGGCGGCGAATGATCAGGAGCATGGCGATGATGCCGATCGTTGCCGCGAGGATGAGCAGGAGGAGCTGGGTCGTCTGGTTCATGTCGCGTCCTCGGGTGGCTGGAACGGGCCCCCGGGCGCCGCTCGCCGCCTGACGGAAGCCTACCGCGTCCCGGAGCGTCGGAATCCGGGCCGTCCCGCCCACCTGCCCGCTGCTACGCTTGACCCGATGGCCAGCTCGCCGCCGCCTTCCTCGCCGCCCGCCCGTGAGCCGCCCGAGCCCCGCCCTCATCCCACGTACCGCTTGACCGACGACCAGCTCGCCCTGCGCGACGCCGTCCGGGTCCTGGCCGATGACCGAATCGCGCCGCGAGCCGCCGAGATCGACCGGACCGCCGAGTTCCCGTGGGACGTCAAGGAGCTCCTCGCCAGCCACGACATCCTGAGCCTTCCGTACCCCGAGCAGTACGGCGGCCTCGGGGGCGACCTGCTGACCGTCTGCCTGGCGGTCGAGCAGATCAGCCGGGTCTGCGCGACGAGCGGTCTCATCCTCGCCGTCCAGGAGCTGGCCAGCCTCCCGCTCCTCCTCGCCGGCACCGACGAGCAGAAACAGCGCTGGTTCCCGGATCTCGCCGCCGGCAAGACGCTGATCGCCTTCGCCTTGACCGAGGCGGAGGCCGGCAGCGACGTCGCCGCGGCCCGGACCCGGGCCCGCCGGGACGGCGCGGGCAACGGCGACGCCAACGGAAACGCCGCGGACTGGATCATCAACGGATCCAAGCGGTTCATCAGCCAGGGCAGCGTCGCCGACCTGCTGACGGTGTTCGCCGTCACGGCCGAGGACGACGACACCCCACGCCACCAGCGTCTGACCTGCTTCATCATCGAGAAGGACATGGCCGGTTTCGGCGTTGAGCGGATCGAGCACAAGATGGGGATCCGCGGCTCGCCAACGGCCGAACTGAGCTTCACCAACATTCGCGTCCCCGACGCCAACCGGGTCGGCGGCATCGGGGACGGCTTTGGGCTCGCGATGCGGACCCTCGATCGGAGCCGGCCCGGGATCGCGGCGCAGGCCGTCGGGATCGCCCAGGGTGCGCTCGACGTGGCCGCCGCCTATGCGTCGGAGCGGACCCAGTTCGGCAAGCCGATCGCCGAGTTCCAGATGATCCAGGCGATGCTCGCCGACATGGACGCCCAGACCGAGGCCGCGCGCCAGCTCCTCTACAAGGCGGCATCCGAGATCGCGGCAGGCTCACCCGATACGGGACGCTGGTCGGCGATGTGTAAACTCGTCGCCGGCGACACGGCGATGCGCGTGACGACGGACGCCGTCCAGGTGCTCGGCGGGTACGGCTACATCGACGAGTTCCCCGTCGAGCGGATGATGCGCGACGCCAAGATCACCCAGCTCTACGAGGGAACACAGCAGATCCAGCGACTGGTCATCGCCCGGGCGCTCACCGCTCGCCGCTGATCGGTTCACGTTCAGCGCAAGGAGGCTGCCCGCCCGTGCGAATCGTCGTTCTCGTCAAGCCCGTGCCCGACACCGCGTCGGGAGGCGAGCGTCTGCGGCCGGCCGACTGGCGACTCGATCGGACGGCCGTGCCGGCCGTCGTCAACGCCAACGACGAGTACGCCCTCGAGGCCGCGCTCAAGCTGACCGAGACGCACGGCGGAGAGGTCGTCCTCGTCTCGATGGCCGGCCCGGAGGCGCCCGACACGATGCGCAAGGCGCTCGCGATGGGCGCGGCGAGCGGTACGCTGCTCACCGACGACGCCCTCGGCGGCTCCGACACCCTCTCGACCGCGCGAGTCCTGGCGGGGCTTCTCAAGGACATGGAATACGACCTCGTCCTTGCCGGCGCCGACACGTCGGACGGAGGCGCGGGCGTCGTGCCGGCCGGGGTGGCGACCCTGCTCGGCCTGCCGTATCTCTCGTATGCCGCGAAGATCGAGCCCGATCCCGCCGCAGGCACCGTCCGCGTGAACCGGATCAGTCCGACCGGCTACGAGGTCCTCGAGGCGCCGATGCCCGCCCTCGTCGTCGCGACCCAGGCGCTCGGTGAGCCGCGCTACCCGTCCCTGAAGGGGATCATGGCGGCCCGCTCGAAGACGCTCGAGACCAAGCCCCTGGGCGATGTAAGCGTCGGCGATGAGCCGGTCGGCGGCGCGGCCGCGAC
>JACDAH010000155.1 GCA_013695505.1 Chloroflexota bacterium
GTTCCGAGCGACGACATCATTCCGCCGAAGTCAGGAATCCCGCCGTTCGAGAACAAGCCTCCGCTGCCGTCGGCGCCGCCGGCGAAGTCGCTTGCGAAGGCCGTCGCGCCGCTGCCGGACCCGGATCCGTACCACGTCGGCAGCCACACGCCACCGGGTGTGACTCGCCCCTCGCGCTGGTCCTCGACAGCCCGGCCGAGGACGTCCTCGATCTCCTCGTGGAGGCCGAGCGCCGTCCCCCAGACCACCACCTGATCGGGCGTCTCCAGCCACGGCAGGCCCGCCTCGGCGACGACCTGGTCCATCGAGCGTGCCTGGTCCATCGTCTTCTTGAGCGTCCGGCGATAGGCCGCGAGCATCGCCCGGATCATTGCTCCGGGCAGCGTGACCGCTGGCATGGAGCGCGCAAGCAGGCCGACGATCACGGCGGCGATGGCGAGCCCGATCCCGATCAGCAGAAGCCCGTTGCTCGGAACGTTGAGCCCGGCGATGATCGCCACGACACCCACGACGCCGCCGACGATCGCCCGGACGGTCCAGCGGGCGACGGCCTTCGACGGCTTCTCGCGGAACCAGCCGCGGGCCACGGCCTCGGTCTCGAGCGCGGCGTTGAAGGCGGGCACGGACGTCCCGAAGGCCAGGAGCCCCTCCGGCTCGATGTAGCCGTCGGCGCCGCCGATCGACTGGAGCTTGTGCTCGACGAGCTCCTCGGCCGGGCCGAGGTCGCGGGCCGCGTTCCGGAGTTGGCGGGCCCGGGTCTCCGGCTCCGGCGCGGTCGGCTGCGTCTCGATCCCGACCTGCTTCTTGAGTCCGAGAAGGTGCGATTCCTGGCGGAACGCCAGCGCGCCGCGGCTGGCGAGGTCGAGAAGCGCCGTCGTCAGCGCCCGTCGCGATGGGCCACCGGCGAGGACGAAGACCGCGCCGGCCGGCGTCAGCGCCTCGGGCGGGCCGGCCATGTGGATCGACGGATCGTCGAGATAGACCGGGTCCCGGCCGAACCGCAGCCACGACCACGCGGCGCTGGCGACGAAGGCGATTGCGAGGATCGGGGCGACGACGAGCCCGGCCAGGGCGTCGACCTGGCGCGCCCGCTGGAGCGTCTCGGCGTGCTCCGGGGTGGTCGCCTCGTCGACTCGCTGGAGGGCGACGATGAGGGCGCCGTCGAAGTCGCCCGCCCGGAGCCGGGGCAGCATGTCGTCCTCATAGATCCGCTGCTTCTCGCCGTTGTCGAGGAACGTCGCCCGGAAGCCCGTCCCGCCGTACAGGATCACCTGGCCGTGCTCGAGACCCGGGTACATGTCGAAAATGATCACCAGGCCGTCGTCAAACCCCTTCCGCCCGACGTGCCATTCGTCCATCAGCGAGCGGGCGTCGTCGTTGGCCTGCCCGGTGGTCCGACCCTCCTCGACAACCTGGGTGTAGATGGTGACCTCGGCACCGGTCCGCTCCTCGACCGCGTCGATCGTCGTCTCGGCACCGGCGATCGTCTCCGGCCCGAAGATCCCGGCATGGTCGTAGACGGCGACATCGGGGACGGGGTCCGGGAAGGGCGGCCCGGCTTCGACCGTGGTCCCAGGTGACGCACCGCTGCCGCCATCGGTGCCGGCGCCGCCGCTTGACGCCAGCACGGCAGTAGCGATCCGGCTCATCCCCACGAGGAGCGCGCTGTCGAGATCGCAGCTCTCGATCAGCGGCTGCATGTCGGCGGTCGCGATGAGGCGCGCAGCATCGGCGCGGAGGAGCTCGCCGAACACCTCGTCGCCGGACAGCTCGACCTGGCCGCTGCAGCCGGACGGGTCGACCCCGACGTAGACGAGCAGGCCACCGCCGTCGAGCCCGTCGCCGACCTTGAGCCCGAGCCGGAGCGTGGCGGCCCGAACGACGGCGTCGGCGGGATCGACGTCGTCGGGGACCGACTCGCTGATCACGATGACGTCAGCATTGGCGACCGACCGGATCGTTGTGGCGAGGTTTTGGGCAGATCGCTCCGCCTCCTGGCCGAAGACGCCGGCGAGGTCGTAGACCGCCTGGTCCGGGATTCGGACCGGTGTCTCGGACGCGGCCAGCACGGGGAGCGTCCACAGGAGCGCAAGCCAGGCGGCGACGATCGTTGGACCGAAACGCCAGACCGACCGAGGCCGGGTTCGTCGTGTCATGCGTCGAGCCTGACGACCACGTGGCGACGCCGCGGTCGACCGTTGTATGTCATCGACAGGGATGCGGCGTAAGCACCGGCGTCGCGAATCGCGACGAGGTCGCCTCGCCGAAGCGGCGGCAGGTCATGGGTTCCGAGCGCGTCCGTCGACTCGCAGATGGGGCCGTGGACCTCGGCCGTCGAATCGTCATCGCCCGCGCCGCTCCCGGAGCCGCCCGCGCCCGTGGATCGGTCGTCATCGACCGGGCGGCCCAACGACGTCAGCGCGACGATGTCATGGCGGGCCCCGTAGAGCGCGGGCCGGATGATCTCTGCCATCCCGGCGTCGATCACGACCTGGCGGCCGCCGCGCGCCCGGACGTGGAGCACCCTGCCGACGATCCAGCCCGCCCGCGCCACCAGGTACCGTCCCGGCTCGATGGCCAGGCGCCGCGGCCGCCGGTCCGCCGGGATCGTCTCGAGCAGATCCGGCAGCTCGCGCGCGAAGCGGGCGGGCGCGGGGACCGTCTCATCGGCCCGCCCGACCGGGAAGCCGCCGCCGACATCGAGGGTGTCGAAGTCGTCGAGCCCGCCGCGGATCAGGCCGAGCAGGGCGAGCCCCCGGCGGATCCCGTCCCGCCACGCATCGACGGCCCCGAGTTGCGAGCCGACGTGGACATGGATCCCGCGCAGTCGGAGGCCGGGCGCCGCGGCGAACCGGTCGACCCCCTCGCTCAGCTCCGTTTCGGTCATCCCGAATTTGCTGCCGCCGGCCCCGACCGCGAGCGAGTCGTGGGTCTCTGGCGCGACCTCGGGGTTCAGCCGGAGGAGGACCTCGAGCGGGGTCGGGAGGTCCGCCCGCCCAGCGACCCGCGCACGCCCGGCGATCCGGGCGAGGGCCGCGAGCTCATCGGTCGATTCGACCGCGATCCACAGCAGCGGACTCCCCTCCCGGGCCGCCTGGACGGCGGACCGCAGGTCGGCATCGGTCTTGCCGACGCCCTCGAGACTGATCCGGTCGTTGGGGATGCCCGCGTTCCGGGCCGCCGCCCATTCGCCGCGCGACACGACGTTCGCCCCGAGCCCGCGACCGTCGGCACAGACCATCGCGATCACCGCCGGGACGTCGTTCGCCTTGACCGAGTACTGCCGGATCCACGGATCCGGGAAGGCGCCGCGGAGCTCTTCCGCCGCGGCCTCGATCGCCGCCTCGTCGGTCAGGTACAGCGGGGTGCCGAAGCGAGCTGCCGCCGCGCGCATCGGGCCGGCAAGCGCGCCGAGCCGATCCTCCTGGCCGTCCTCGCCGGGCACCGCCTACATCAACTTCCGCGGCGACAGCGCGATGCTGGCCAGGGTCGAGACGACGCTGATGATGACGGCCCCGGCGAGGGCGCCGATGATGGTGTTCGCGGTCGTGAGATCGGGCGGGTAGTCCCCGACCTTGAAACCCAGCTTCAGCTGGCCAGACACGAAGGCGACGGCCAGGAGCATCGCCGCATTGATCACGAACGCGATCAGACCCAGGCTGAGGATGCTGATCGGCATCGAGAGGGCCTTCACGATCGGCTTGATATAGGTATTGATCAGGGCGAAGACCAGCGCGACGAGCAGGAGCTTCCACCAGTCATTGCCGAAATTGAACGACAGGAGCTTCGCCGGCTCGAGGACCTTGACGGCGACCAGCAGCGCGGCGGCGTTGATCAGGATCTTGACGATGAGCTCGACCACGGGACCCTCCGATCGATGCGGTGCGCCGGCCGGGCGCGGCCGGCCGATCATCGCAGATGCGATCGTCGAAGTTCAGCGCGCGAGCGACCGCTCCAGAGCGTCGCGCACGGCCGGCCACTCCTCGTCGATCACGCTGTAGTAAGCGGAGTGCCGCATCCGGCCGCCCGGCATGACCATGTGGTTGCGGAAGATGCCCTCGAACGTGGCTCCGATCCCGAGCAGGGCGGTCCGTGACGGCGCGTTGAGGGAATCGGTCTTGAACTCCACGCGCCGGCAGCCGAGCGTGTCGAAGGCGTGGCGGAGCATGAGGAGCTTCGCCTCTCGGTTGGCGCCCGTGCGCTGCCAATCCGGGGCGACCCATGTCCAGCCGATCTCGAGGCGCCGGTGCTCGAGGACGACGTTCATGTAACGGGTGCTGCCGATCGGGCGGCCGGTCGATGCCTCGAGGGTCACGAATGGGAGCTCGGTCCCGGCCTCGCGGGCGGCGATGGCGGCGGCGGCCCAGGCACGGAGGCCGGCCTCGTCGGTCGGGCGGGCGAGGGTCCACTGCCAGAGCAGCGGATCGAGGGCGACCTCCGCGAGGCGGGTCACGTGCTCGAGCTCGAGCGGCTCGAGCCGGACGCGTTCGCCGGCGAGGATGACGGGCTCGAGGGCGCTTGACATGGCCCGATGGTAGTCGGCGCTGGTCGTGCCCGCGTCCGCGTTTCGCGCCGGCGTTCGGCGCCCGCGTTCGGCGCTGGTCGTGCCCGCGCCCCGTTCCGCGCTGGCGTTTCGCGCCCGCGTTGCGCGCCGCGACATCGACACCATCGATATCCGGGCGGTTGGCCCGCCGATTGAGGCGGTTCCCGGGTCCCGAGCGCCCGGCGCCACGCTCGCGACCTGGCTGGTGACCCAGTGCCGGCGGTCCAAACCGGTCGTCAGCCGGCGGGACAACGATCCGATCGATATTGGCCGGTGGAGGCGCGCCGGGCGAGAGCGCACGTCGGCCGTCGGAAGCCGCCCGGAACGGCCGGTGGAGGCGCGCGGATGTCGAGGCACGGGCACCAATCGCGGCGGCGGGTAGACTCGACGCCCACCGAAGCTCGCGTCGGTTGATGCGCCCGCCCAGTTCGATGCGCCCGCCGAGCCGCCGCTCGCCACCCGGAGGCACCTTTGACCGAGTTCGCCGAGCGCGTCGACGCGTTCCTTGCGGAGTACTTCGTCCGGCAGCCGGTCCATGCGACCAGCATCGGCGCCCACGACCACGACGACCGCTGGCCGGACGTCTCGGTCGCCGGACGGGCGGAGACCATCGCCTTCCTCGAACGTTGGCACGCGACATTCGCCGCGTTCAGTGACGCGAACCTCGACCTCGACGGACGGGTCGACCGCGACCTGCTCATCGGAGCGCTCGACGACCAGATCTTCGCTGAAACCGAGCTCCGCGAGCACGCCTGGAGCCCGATGGCCTGGGTCTACCTGATCGGCCAGGGCTTCTTCGCGTTGATCGCCCGCGACTTCGCGCCGCTGGCGGAGCGGCTCGCCTCGGTCGCATCACGGGCCGAGAGCCTGCCTGCCGTCCTCGACGGTGCCCGCGAGACCCTCGTCGGGGTCGAAGGCAGGCCGGCCGACCGGCTCCACACCGAGACCGCGCTCGGCCAGTGGCCCGGCCTGATCGGCGTCGTCGATGATGCGATCGCGGCCGGCGAGGCCGCCGCTCCTGGAGATCCGGCGGTTGCCGCGATCCTGCCCCGGCTGCGCGCCGCGCGCGACATCGCCGCAGCCGCGCTCGACGCCTTCGAACGCCATCTGCGGCGAGCCGTCCTGCCCGCCGCTATGGGCGAGGGTCGTCTCGGCCCGGCGCTCTTCGCCGCGAAGATGGTCCATACGATGCAGGACCCCGCGATGACGCCCGACCGGATCCGGGAGCGAGCCGAGCGCGAGTTCGCCGCCGTCCGAGCCGAGATGATCCGGATCGCCCGCGAGATCGCCCCACGCTGGCTCGGCGACGAGTCGATCCCCGAGGACGACGGCGCGTTGGTCCGGGCGGTCCTCGATTCGGTCGCGGTCGATCATCCGCGCGCCGACGAACTGGTCGACTTCTGTCGGGCGGAGCTCCGTCGGGTCGAGGCGTTCTGCCGCGACATCGACCTCGTCGGCCTGGCCGAGGAGCCCCTGGAGATCGGCTGGACGCCGGTGTTCCTGCGGGCGTTCGGCGGGGCGATGCTGAGCTCGCCGGGTCCACTCGATCGCGGCCAGCAGGCGATCTTCTCGATCACGCCGATCCCCGACGACTCGACGCCGGAGCAGGCCGAGTCGTCCCTGCGCGAGGACAACGCCCGGATGCTCCGCCTCCTGACGATCCACGAAGCGGTGCCCGGCCACCATCTCCAGGGCGTATACGCCAATCGCGTGCGGTCGACGGCTCGCTCGATCTTCGGCAGCGGCGTCTACGCCGAGGGCTGGGCGGTGTACGTGACCCAGGTGATGATGGACGTCGGCTACGGCGCCGCCGATGCGGCGCTCCTCCTGACCCATTGGAAGTTCTACCTGCGCTCCGTCACCAATGCGCTGGTCGACATCGGAATCCACACCGCGGGCATGACCGAAGCCGTGGCCGTCTCGCTGATGACCGACGGCGGGTTCCAGGAGGAGGCCGAGGCGCGGGCGAAGTACAACCGGGCGCGGCTGTCGTCGACCCAGCTCTCGACCTACTTCGTCGGGTCGCTCCTGTTCTGGGATCTCGAGGACGAAGTCAGGCGGCGGGCTGCGCGCGCTCTCGGGGCGGAAAGTCCCGACCGTCCCGATGCGGTTCCGACGCCGCGCGTGGTCGGCGGCTACGGCGAGACCCCGGGCTTCGTCTACCGGGCCCATCTCGAGGCGTGCCTGAACCACGGCGCGCCGCCCATGCCGCTGCTGCGGAAACTGGTCCTCGGCTAGGGCCGTTTCGGGCGTTCGGCTGCGGTCCTTTTCGGCCGGGACGCCGTTTCCTTCGGCGACGTTCGGTCCGAAGGCGCCGCCACGAGCCCCAAGGCGATGCGGTCGACCCGGTTGTTCGCGGCCTCGGTCGCCGAACGCAGATGCGCGATCCGGGCAGCCGCCGGCTTCGCACCGGCTGCCCGATCGAGCGCCTCGGCAAGGTCGACGAGAGCAATCCAGCGATCCGGGACGAGCCATTCGGCGCCGTCCCAGTCGTGAACCTGGAGGAAGCGCCGGACCTCGGGATCGGCAAGCCAGGCCGACGCGAGGTGGGCGGCGTCCGGCATCGTTCGTGGCGTTGCCAGCTCGAGACCGGTCCGGGCCCGCTCGACGGCGGACGGATCGAGGCCCGCGACGCGGAGCGCGGCGGCGAGATGAAGGCGATCGAACTCCGCCCGGCCGAGCGGACGCAGCCGGAACGCCGCCCGGGCGGCCAGATCGGGCGGGGGCTCGGCTGCCTGGTTGGAGTTCGAACGAAGTGGCCGCCGCGGACGAGGATCCGCCCCGGCCGTCGCCGGCGCCCTCGCCGCCGCCGGGATG
>JACDAH010000161.1 GCA_013695505.1 Chloroflexota bacterium
GGGCGCGGTTCATCGGACAACCTCGGCCGGGGCCGACGGCGCTGGCTCGGACTCCGGGAGGTTGGACGAGGTCGCCCGGGCGTCGTCGGGCTCCGCGTCCTCGTACAGCTCGAGGAACGCCTCCTCGAGATGGGCGGGCTCGATCGTCAGGTCGGTGATCCGATGACCGGCGATCGCCGCAAGGAACGGGCCGACGTCGCCCTCGAGCTGGCAGGTCAGCCGACCATCGGCCGTCCGCCCGATCCCGGAGACCCCCGCGACGCCGTCGAGCGCCGGCAGGACGCCATCGGCCGCCCGGAGCTCCACGTTCCGCTTGCGATGTTCGAGCAGGCTGGCGACGTCCTGGAGCGCGACCAGCCGGCCGCGCCGTACGATCGCGACCCGGTCGCACACTCGCTCCACCTCCGACAGGACGTGGGACGAGAAGAAGATCGTCCGCCCGGCCGCCTTGAGGTCGTCCAGGATCGCGTAGAACGCACGCTGCATCAGCGGATCGAGACCCTCGGTCGGCTCGTCGAGGATCGCCAGCTCCGGGTCGTGCTGGAGGGCCTGGATGATGCCGATCTTCTGGCGCATTCCGCGCGAGTAGTCACGGACGGGTCGGGAGAGCGTGCGCCCGGACAGCTCGAGGCGGTCGACGAGCTCGGCCCGCCGGGTCGACGGTTGGCCGGTCAGCTCGCCGAGATAGTCGAGCAGCCCCTCGCCGCTGAGCGAGTCGTACAGCGCGATCCCGCCGGGCAGGTAGCCGACCCGGCTCCGGATCGCGACGGAGTCCCGGACGATGTCGAGCCCGAGGACCGATGCCGACCCCGCGGTCGGGTGGAGGAAGCCGAGGAGCAGCCGGATGGTCGTCGACTTGCCGGCGCCGTTCGGTCCGAGGAACCCGAAGATCTCGCCTTCGCTGACGCCGATCGAAAGGTTCTCGAGCGCCCGGACCACGCCGCCCGCCGAGCGGCCAGGCACGGGCATCCGCGACCCAACGCTTCCGTATGCCTTGGTCAGACCGATCGTCGAGAGGGCGTCCATGCCTGCCCAAGGCTATCGCGTTCGATCGCTTCAAGGCACCTAGAATCCGGGCGTCGAGACCGTCAATCCATTGAGGAGCTGCCGACCATGCCCAAGTCCGTTCCGACCGGTCCCGGCCTCGAGCCGGGCGGCCTGCCGTTCTCGAAGGTCGTCGAGGCCAACGGCTTTGTCTTCCTTGCCGGCCAGATCGGCGACGCGCCGGGCTCCGATGGGCCGGTGCCGGGCGGCATCGAAGCCGAAACGCGGGCCATGCTCGACAACGTCGGGCGGCTGCTGAAGGCCGTCGGGCTCGACTTCGACGATGTCGTCAAGTGCACCGTCTACATGATCGACTTCGACGAGTTCGCCGCCATGAACGCGATCTATCGCGAGCGCTTCCCGACCGACCCGCCGACGCGGGCGACCGTCGAGGTCACCCGGCTTGCGCTCGGCGCCCGGATCGAGATCGAGGTTCTCGCCGCGCGCTGAAAGGGCCGGCTCTGTCGGCGCCGGCCGCACGTCGGGACGCCGACGCCCGCCCCGGCGGACCGGAGCGGGCGTCGTCTGCGCCTGGGGGCTCGAGCGCTGGTGGCGTGCCTGGTTGGACCTACGTTCCGACGATCAGCTCGTCGATCGCGACGGGCCGGCCGCTGCTGGTGATCACGATCTTCACGGTGTGCTCGCCCGCGGTGAGCGGCCTGGCGAAGATCAGCTTGCGGGCTTGGAAGGCCGACCGGCGGAGGTCGACGTTTGCGACCACCTTGCCGTCGATGAGGATCCGGGCGGTGCCGCGCGTCGGTCCGACCGGGCCGATCCAGGCAATGCCCTTACCGGTGAACGTCATCGTCGCCGACGCCCCGGTCCGCGTGGCGTACTTCACCTGCTGGCCGGAGTAGGCGGAGTACCGCGCGATGGACCAGCCGTAGTGATAGCTGATCGAGACCGACATCTCGCCGACGCGCCGATCCGAGCTGTCGATCCAGGAGCTGGCGGTGTTGACCGGCGTGTCACCCGCGACGTCGCCGGTCGCGTTGTAAATCGCCATGATCTTCGCGACGTAGGTCCGCGAGTACGACGACCACTTCGACGAGTCCCGCTCAGAAGAGCCGGTCAGCCACCAGTGAGCGACGGTTGGCCAGCGGTCGAGCCACCAATAGAGCGCCGTTACCTTGCGGTGCGCGACGATCTCCTGGTTCGTGGGGGTCTGGGGGGCGGTCGAGCTCCCGAGGTACAGCTTCGCCCAAGCCGCCCAGCTGGCGGGCATGATCTGGTACTTGCCGTAGGCGCCGCTGGTCGCGTTGCGCGCCGTGTAGCTCCCGCCCGATTCCACCTGGCCGAGCGCGTACAGGAAGCGCTCGAGGCCGGGTGGCGTCGTCGCCGAGTTGCTGACCGCCGGGATCAGCGATACGAGAATGGCCGCGGCCAAGAGAGCCACGGGGACCGCACGACGGCGGCCAGCCACGTCTGGCAATAGAGCTCCTTCCTACCGGGACGGCGCAGTGAGCGCGCCGAGCGATGGACGGACGAGAGCCGGGAAGAAAAGGGCCGCGGGCGCTGGAAAAGGTGCGCGCGCGAGCCGCAGGCAGGTGGTCTCCACCGGCAACGTCTTCGGTTCAGCCGCTCGTCCTCCCGACCGTAGCGGCCCCTGGGGTACCGCCCAGCATACGGGTGCTGTCCAGTGCGGCGCGTTGCAGTCCGATTTCAGATCTGGCGAGGGACCATGTCGCCCGTCACGCGTTGGCGAGCAGGAAGGCCGCGGCGCGATCGAGGGCGTCCGCGAGGACCGGCTTCAACGTGTGCCCGAGTCGGGGATAGGTGAAGAGCTCGGCGCTCCGGAGCAGCTTGGCCCGCTCGCGCAGCAGCTCGATCCGGGCGAACGGGTCCGATTCGCCCGAGAGGAACAAGACCGGGCAGCGGATCGCCGGAAAGTGGGCCGACCGCTCCTCGGCCTTGGCCGGGGCGCCCGGCGGATGGAGCGGGAAGCTGAAGAGGACGAGCGCGGCGTAATCCGTGTCCGGCTCGGCGGCCGCAAGGCTCGCGACACGGCCGCCGTACGACTGCCCGCCGACACCGATCGGCAGGCCGTCGGCATCGGCCGCCGTCGGGCCATCGGGGACGATCAGGCGAAATGCGCGCACGGCGTCTTCGGCCTTCTTGAGGGGCAGATCAATGGCTCGGGCCTCGATGCCACGGGCGACCAGACCGCGGACGTGGCCGGCCATGCTCGCCGACGAGCCGCTCGCCCCGTGGCCGACGTAGAATCGGATCGCCATCGAGACAGGGTAGACCGCCGGCGCTTTCAGTTCGCGCAGTACCCGCTGCGGCGCCACCGCAAGCCATGCGCCGTGACCCGATCGGATGCTGACGCTGGCCCCGTC
>JACDAH010000173.1 GCA_013695505.1 Chloroflexota bacterium
AGCTGGAGGTCCTCCAGCGCGAAGGGGTCGACAACCTGGGGGCGCTCATCGCCTTCACGCGCGAGCACGGGATCGAGTGCGATCTCGAAGAGACCGGCGGCCTCGCGGTGGCCGATCAGGCGTACCAGGTCGATGAGTTCAAAGCGTGGGTCGATGAGGCAGCCGAGTGGGGAGAGGAGCAGGTCTTCCTCGATCGCGATGCCGTCCAGGCCGAAGTTCATTCGCCGCTGTGGCAGGCCGGCCTCCTGTCATCGCCGGAGCGCGAGGTCCTCGTCGATCCCGCCAAGCTCGTCCGTGGGCTCGCGCGGGTCGCCGCGGAGCGCGGTGTGACGATCCATGAACACACGCGGGTGCATTCCATCGATCGGCGTGCCGGCGGCGTCCGCCTCACGACCGACGACGGCGCCATCCTCGAGGCGGACCACGTCGTCGTCGCCACGTCCGCGTACTCCGGGTGGCTGGGTCGGCTGCGCACCCATTTTGTCCCGGTCTACGACTACGCCCTCGTCTCCGAGCCGCTGACGCCCGAGCAACGCGAGTCGATCGGCTGGCGGCGTCGCCAGGGCATGGGCGACGCCAACAACCAGTTCCATTACTTCCGCCTGACCGCGGACGACCGGATCCTGTGGGGCGGCTACGACGCGATCTACTACCGGAACGACGGCGTCGGACCCAGGTTCGACCTACGGCCGGCGACCTTCGACAAGCTGGAGTCCCACTTCCGCCGCGCATTTCCGCGGCTGGACGACCTTCGTTTCCCGTATCGCTGGGGCGGCGCGATCGACACGACCTCTCGCTTTACCGTCACATTCGGGCAGCCAATGGGCGGCCGGCTGACCTATGCGCTCGGGTACACGGGACTGGGGGTCGGGGCAAGCAGGTGGGCGGCCGGGATCGTTCGCGACTTCATCCTCCGACCGGACTCGGACCTGCTGCAGCTGCGATTCGTCCGGAGCCGGCCGTTCCCCTTCCCACCCGAGCCGCTGCGCTCGGTCGCGGTCAATGTCGTCCGCCACGAGCTCGCCCGCGCCGACCGCAACGAGGGCCGTCGCGGCCTGATCCTCAAGATCCTCGACGCGCTCGGGATCGGCTTCGACTCCTGAGCCACGGGTCCATTGGCCGCGCCCCGGCGCCCGGAACTCCAATCGTTGTCGAACCGGCGACGCGGTCCGCTCGATGTCCGGGACCAGCGCTGGTCACTCGAAAGCTGTGGTCGGGCACGGTGGGTGCGGTCGTCCATCGTCCCCTACGCTCCGACTCAGGCCGGCGTGACGACCCAGTTCGGGAGCTCGCGGCTGAGGGTTGCCAGCGGCAATGAGCCGTGGGCCAGGACCTGGTCGTGGAAGCCGCGGAGGTCGAAGGCCGAGCCGTCGCGGGCCGTCAGCTCGCGGCGGAGCTTCTCGATCTCGCGACAGCCGATCATGTAGGTCAGCGCCTGGCCCGGCCAGCAGATGTAGCGATCCGTCTCGATCGTGGCGTCGGTCTCGGACAGGCCCGTCTCGAGCAGGAAGTCGATCGACTGCTGGCGTGTCCAGCGGAGTGCGTGGAGCCCGGTGTCGACGACGAGCCGAGCCGCCCGCCAGGCGACGGCGTCGAGCATCCCGAACCGCTCGGCTTCGTCGCGGAACAGGCCCATCTCGTCGGCGAGCTTCTCGCTGTAGAGGCCCCAACCCTCGACGTATGCGCCACCGACGATCCGGGCACCGAGCCGGCGGAAGGTCGAGAGGTTTTCGTTCTCCTGCTCGAGAGCGATCTGGAAGTGGTGGCCCGGGACGGCCTCGTGGTAGGTGGTGGTCGCGAGCTTGGTGTACTTCCGGCTTGGCAGGTCGTAGCCGTTGGCGTAATAGGTCCCGCCACGCGAGCCGTCGGTGGCCGGCGGGAAGTAGTAGGCGAACGGCGCGTCCTTCTCCTTGAACTCCTCGACCGCCTTGACCTCGCAACCGGCCTTCGGGAGCGTGCCGAAGAACCGCGGCGCGACTTCCATGGCCCGCTCGATGTCCTCGCGGGCCCGCTGGAGGAGCTCCTCCTTGGACCGTGGCGTGTTCGACGGATCGACGTTGAGGCGCTCGCGGTATTCCTGCGGGCTCGTGGCGCCGGCCCTCGACGCGATCTCGCGCCGTCCGACATTGACGATCCGGAGCTCCTCAATCCCGATCTCGTGGACCTCGCGGGGGTCGAGGTCGAGGGTGGTCCAGGAGCGGATCTGGGTCCGGTAGATCGACTCGCCGTTCGGTGCCGACCAGAGACCGGGCTCCTCGCGGGTCGCCTTCAGGTAGTCGCCG
>JACDAH010000198.1 GCA_013695505.1 Chloroflexota bacterium
GTACCCAGCTCGCCGCGGGCAAGATCGGCAGCGGCACGCTCCCATGCCCCGCGCAGGGCGCCGATCCGGGCTCTCCCAGCGAGGGCCGCCACCGCGGTCCCGGGATGGCCGGCAGCCTCCTCGAACCCATGGAGGGCCTCGTCCCAGCGCCCGTCGTGGAAGGCGAAGGTCGCTGTTCGGAGGGCGAGGCGCGACGACTCGCCGGCTGCGCCCCAGCGCTTCGCCGCGCCCGCGGCGGTCAGCTGGAGCAGCTCGGCCTGGTCGGTCAGGCCCAGCGCCTCCGCGACAGCGGCCGCTTCGCTGAGACCGGCTGTGAGGTCCATGACCCGGCTCGCGCGGGGCTGGATCCGCGACGGGCTGACCGTCTGCTGGCGCAGGGTCGTCGCCTCGTGGATACGGGCAATGCCGTCGTCGAGGTTGCCGGATCTCGTGAGGGCCGTACCGAGCACGAGGAGGGCCGTCTCCTCATCACTGCGCGACCCGCTCTCGCGGGCCTCGACGAGCGCAGTTGCCGCGACCGCGACCGCCTCGCTGGCTTCGCCAACCGCCGTGAGTGCGCGGGCGTATCCGATCCGCGCCGACCCGACAATCTCGCCGCCGTGATCGCCGTACCGGACGCCCCGATACGTCGCCACGGCGCCGTCGGCATCTCCGTTCGCGAGCATCGCTCGTGCCCGAATGAACAGGAGCCGATCGCGAGCGTGATTATCGCGGATGTCCTTCACCGCCGCGTCCATCCAGTCGATCGCGGTCGCTGGATCACCCGCGAGGATGGCCGCGTTCGCGGCGCGCCCGCGGAGGTCAGCCAGCGCGTCACCGCTGGGCGCGGCACCGGCCGGCTCCTGGAACCCCATCCGACGCTTCGTGACCGGCGCCGGGGCGTCGACGATCCTGAGCGCCTTCGCGTACAGGTCGAACGCGGTCGCGAATGCAAACGTATCCTCGGCGGCCTCCGCCGCGCGGACGAGGGCGGGCAGAGCCCGGACAGGATCGCCAGCGCCGTCCCATAGGTTGGCCACCCGGATCAGGCGTTCGACCTCGGTTCCGGGGGCCACCGTCGGATCCGCCGCCATGGCCTTCGCAGCGGCCGAACGGATCCGCCGAAGCTGAGCCTCGAGCGTGTCGCCGAGGACGACCTCGCGAAGCACCGGGCTGCCGGGCCGGAGTGCTCCCGCGTCGCCTCGAGTGAGCATTCGCCCTGCGACGAGCGTCGCGATGTCCGCGACCGTGATGGACTCCGGCTGACCCATCGCCCTCACCACGAGGTGCTCCGTGCAGCCGTCGCCGACCGTCGTCACAACCTGCAGCGCGGCGAGCTGTGTTGCAGTCAACCCCGTCAGGCGCGCCCTCGTCAGCGCGACGAGCGATTCGGGGAGTGGAGCTGCCTCGGTCGATGCTGCGGCGCCTGTCTCCGCGAGCTCGTACAGGAAGAGCGGATTGCCTCCGCCCAGCGCCGCGATCTCGGCGGAGCGCCGGGCGGGGACGTCTGCTCCGAGAAGGACCGCGAGGAGCTCCGACGCTGCGTCGGACGGGAGCGGACCAAGAGCGATCGACTTCGCGCCGATCCGGAGCAGCTCCGCGCGCATCCGACGGAGGGGGGCGTCCGGGGCCACCTCGTCGAGGCGGGCGCCGATCACGAGCAGCACACGCGACTCGCGCGGCGCGCGGGCGAGATAGGCGAGCAAGTCGAGCGTCGTCGGGTCGGCCCATTGCACGTCGTCCACGAGCAGCACCACCAAGGGCCGGTCGCTGGCGAGCCCGTCGACGACTTCGACCAAGTCGTCGCTCAGGGCTACCGAGCTCGTCGGCGGCGGGCTCCCGAAGGGGTCGGCTCGCCAGGCGAGCTGGAGGTGCCCAAGGCTCGGCGAGCGCTCGATGCTCGCCGAGCGCTCGTTGGCAGTCAGCTGACGGAGGGCGTCCCGCAGGAGCGCGCTGATCGCGGCGAACGGCATGGGCTCGCCCGACGTCGGGGGCGCCGCTCCAGTCAGGGCCAGGCCGCCCATGCCGCGGACTCGCTGGCCGATCTCGAGGAGCAGACGGGTCTTGCCGATCCCGGCCGGGCCGTCGACAAGCAGGGTGGTCGGCTCGCCGGCAGCGGCACGATCGACTAGTTTGCCGATCAACGCGAGCTCGGAGGCCCGCCCGAAGAGCTCGGCGCGCTCGTTCACTGCTGATCTCCCCTGGCCCGCGACGTCGCGCTCCTACAATAAGGCCTTCTGCAACGCCGCGGCAGGTCCCATCGACGTGGGGACGACAAGAAGTCCCGGGGAGACCCGGGCCTTTCTGCTGGAAGGGTGGCGGCGGACGGGGGCCGCAACCCGGAGGCGGGATCCGAGCTCACTAAGCCGGGGTACGAGGCGTCATGGAGAGGCGAGGCGTCGTCAAGCGATCCACCAGGACCGCGTCGAGCCGGCTCTTATTCGCCCGCGGTGCTCTCGGCGGAGTGGGCCGCTCGGCCCGCCGTGGATGGGCATCTCTGCCCGACGACCCTGACCCACTGGCGCAGCATTGTCGGATGTTCCCGAACCCACCGGCCGAGTCGGATCGACTTAGCACTCGAACGGACGGCGGAGTGGCGGCGGAAGGAGTTCCAGGATGGCGCGCATTGGCTTGTTCGTGGTCGAGCCCGACAGCCTGCGGTCGGTAGGTCCCGAGTCCGGGAGCCGCCTCCCGACCCCCGGCCAGGCGTCGACGGGTCAGCTTCCGGCAATCGCGCCGGAGGCGGACTGGAGGCTGCCCATCCCGGCGCCGGACGGTGGGGTTCGCCAGCCGTAGCCAGAGCCGATCCGAATCGAACAGAGCGCGATGAACCCACTCCAGATGCACGAGATCGCCCGCGACCGCCAGGCGACGCTCCTCGCCACGGCGCCCCGCGAGCGCCTCGCCAGCGGTGGCCGCAGCCTCCACGCGACCGAATCCACGGGTCTTGCCGGCCGGCTGCTCCGAGCGGTTCGCAGACGCCCGGACCAGGCTCGGACCCTGCGCGGCGTCACGACCCGCGACGCCGTGACCGGCGGCCGCTCATCCTCGCCCCGCCGGCCCCGGGGCGACGCTTCGGAGCCGTTCGCGTTCTCCGGGGACCAGCGAGGTCAGCGCGGCGGCCGTCGCAGCGTGGCGGCGTAGGCC
>JACDAH010000201.1 GCA_013695505.1 Chloroflexota bacterium
GCCATCGACGTCGTCGGGCTCCACGAGCCATCCGGTCTCCCCATCCGCGACGATCTCGCCTGGCCCGAAGCGGTTCACGGCGACGGGTGGCACGCCGCACGCCATGGCCTCGACGAGCACCTGGCCAAACTGCTCGCGGACCGACGCCAGCGCGAACACGTCGGCAGCGGACAAGAAGGCCGAAAGCTCCACTTGCTCGTACCAGCCTGCCAGGAAGACTCCGTCCACCCCCAGCCGGGCGACGGTGTCGGCCGGGTGCTCCCCCTGCCACTCGCCGGGATGACCGCCGACGATCACCAACCCGGCCAGAGTGCGGGCGCGATCGCGAGCACGCGCAAAGGCTTCGATGAGGAGGGGCAGTCGCTTGACCTCGGTGTACCGGCTTGCGCTCAGCACGGTGACGCCATCGACGAGTGGCTCGAGCTCCTCGGTGCTGTACCGGACGCTGCCCGGAGTTCCGCCGGGAAGCCAGCCGCGTGGCCTCTCGACGAGAGCGTGGTGCCAGAGCGACGCGCGATCCACGTCGCGTCGTTGGAAGGCTGCGGCGTCGAAGCCGTTGGGGACCACGATGAGCCGATCGGCGGTGATCCCCAGTAGTCTCTCCACGCGGGGGATCTGGGACGGCGACACGACGATCAGCCGCTCGCAGCCCTGGGCCCAGGCCCGCATCCGCTGGGCCCACGCCTGGGCGTGCACCCAGCCCGGAGGCGGCCCGTCTGCGATCTCCTCGAGCATGAGCAGCTCCGTTCCATGCAAGTGGCCGACCACCGGTACATGCGGCGCCACGCGTGATGCCGCCTCGTGGATCGGCGTCAGATGGTGGAGGTGCAGGACGTCGGCGGTGGCCGCGCCGGCATCGGACAGGGCTCCCGCCCATGCCCGCACCTGTCGTTCGAAAGCCTCGTCGTCGAGCGACGCGAACACCGGGTCGGGGGCATCGGCACGGTCCTCGTACGAGGGGTGCATCGGCGCGGCGCCCGGCGGCGGTCGGAGCGGGTCCGGCGAGCTCAGCGCTTCGTCAAAGGACACCGAGTGGACGTCGATCCCGCGGTAGAAGCGCGTCGCGTCGCCGAATTCCCCAAGGTCAGTCCGCGACCCGGAAACGAGCGTCACGTCCCAGCGGTTTGACCGCAGGTGGCGCGCGAGCGCGCGGGCGACGTGCGACGAGCCGCCCCGCGGAGAGAACTGGAGCGCGGTGACAACTCGGCGCCGATGCGACACCGGCCCAGTCTGGCAGGCGGCCGCCCAGGGCGCGCATGGAGCGCATCGCTCAGCTCCCGCTCCCGCTCTCGCCGGCATGTCGGGCCCGACGGTTTCGTCAAGCTCGGCCGGATACCCACGACTCGGCGCCAGTGGCCGACTTCGGCGTGCTCGCGCCGGTATGCTCCTGGCGGTATCAGGGCTCTTCGAGATGGAGGACGCAACGATGACCGACAAGGTCCCGAACTCGGATCCGACCGATGCCGCGACGGAGGCTCGTGACCCCTCGCACATCATGCAGATCGGGATGGGTTTCTGGGCCTCGAAGACGGTGCTGTCAGCCGTCGAGCTGGGCCTGTTCACCCTGCTCGGATCAGGTCCCCTCAGCGGCGCTGAAATCGCCGAGCGCCTGGGCCTTGGCTCGCGAGCGGTGCACGACTTCCTTGATGGGCTGGTCGCCTTGCGGCTGCTCGAGCGAGACGGAGCGGGCGAGCGAGCCCGCTACAGCAACACGCTCGACACGGAGTTCTTTCTCGATGGCACCAAGCCCTCCTATATCGGCGGCATCCTGGAGATGGCCAACGACCGCCTCTACGGTTTCTGGGGCGGGTTGACCGAAGCGCTCCAGACCGGTCGACCTCAGAACGAGATCAAGCAGACGGGTCACCCGATGTTCGAGGAGCTCTACGGCGACCCCACCCGCCTCGAACAATTCATGCAGGCGATGGTCGGCATCTCGATGGGCAGCTTTCACGCGCTGGCCGACAAGTTCGACTTCTCCCGCTATCAGAGCCTCTGCGACGTCGGTGGTGCCACGGCCGCATTGTCGATCGTCCTCGCGCAGCGCCATCCGCACTTGACCTGCACGTCATTCGACCTCCCGGTCGTGAAGCCGATCGCTGCTCGTTCGATCGAACAGGCGGGTTTGAGCGACCGGGTGACAGCGGCCGCAGGCGACTTTTTCGCTGACCCTCTACCCAAGGCCGACGTGCTCACCATGAGCCTGATCCTGCATGACTGGAACCTGGAGCGAAAACGCCAGCTCATCAGGGCTGCCTACGATGCGCTGCCTCCTGAGGGCGCCTTCATCGTCATCGAGAACCTGATTGACGATCAGCGCCGCGAGAACGTTTTCGGTCTGATGATGTCGCTGAACATGCTGATCGAGTTCGGCGATGCCTTCGATTACACCGGTGCCGACTTCCGCGCCTGGTGCATCGAAGCGGGATTCCGCTCGGTCGAGGTCCTTCCTCTCGCTGGCCCCGCTAGCGCTGGCATCGCCTACAAGTAGCAGGTACGGCACATTCGACGGCATCGAGCTTGCGGTCGGCGCCGGCGCCGCGGTAGAGGTCCGGACCAGCGCCCGGCGGAGTCGATGGCGAAGAAGTCTCGATCGTCGGCCTCTGGCGGAGCATCAGCCCGTGGCCGCCGCGTAGCGGGCAGCCAGCACGCGCAGTTGCGCGACGAGTTCCGGTGGCTCGCTGACCGAGAAGTCGACGTCGAGCATCCCGAGGTACGCCGCCAGGTCCTCGAGACGTTCCGCTCCGGTCGTCAGCACGCATGAGACGTCATCGAGCGGCGTGACGGTCCCGATCCACGGACCGAACCGCTCGGCAATCTGGACGGCCGGCGCCTGGACGACGACTCGCGCCTGGTGGCGGCGCGCCTCGGGCGGGACGCCGCGGGAGACGAGTGCCTCGACGTCGGCGTCGGTCAGGTCGCGGGGCGTAAAGCGGGCACCCGGTGCCATGCCTTCGCGCATCCGGTCGACGCGGAATGTCCGCCAGTCCTGTCGGTCGAGATCCCACGCGACGAGGTACCAGCGCTGGCCCGCATTCACGATCCGGGCCGGCTCGACTCGCCGATGCGATGCCGCATCGCGACGGTCGGAGTAGTCGAACCGGACCGTGAAGTGCTCCCGAGCGAGGCGGGCGAGCGCGGTCAGCGTCGAGGGGTCGATGGTCGGGCCGCTCCGGCGCCGGGCGACGTGCATGGTGACCCGTTGGAGTGTGTTCACCTGGTGCCGGAGCCGCGGCGGGAGAACCTGCTCAAGCTTGGCAAGGGCGCGGAGCGAAGTCTCCTCGATGCCGGTCACGGCGCCGCTTGTCGCTGTCCGCAGGCCGAGGGCGACCGCCACGGCCTCGTCGTCGTCGAGCAGCAGGGGCGGCATTGAGGTGCCGGCCTCTAGGCGATAGCCGCCGACTGACCCGCGCGTCGCATGGACGGGATAGCCGAGCGCGCGCAATCGCTCGATGTCGTTGCGGATCGTCCGCGGACTCACCTCGAGCCGATGGGCGAGGTCCGTGCCCGTCCAGTCGCGCGGCGTCTGGAGCAGCGAGAGAAGCCGCAGGAGTCGGTTCGAGGTTCCCATGCAGGACGAAATCTATCAGGTCATTAGGCACGAAATTGACCTAATTGTCGAATATCGTCGGGACATCCACGACAGACGAGAAGGAGAGAGCGCTGATGCCCAGTCCCGAGACGCAGTCACAGATCCGGTCGGCCGATCGCCCGCCGGTCGAGCTCCCTCAACCGGTCCGCATGCGTGTCCTCGGCGCGATCATGGTCGGGATCTTCCTCGCGGCCCTCGACCAGACCGTGGTCGGGACCGCGCTACCTCGGATCATCACCGACCTCGGCGGCACGAACCTGTATACGTGGGCCTTCACGGCGTACCTGCTGACGTCGACGATCAGCGGCCCGCTCTACGGCAGGCTCTCCGATCTGTTCGGGCGGCGCCCGCTGTTCCTCGTCGGGATCGGCGTGTTCATGCTGGGCTCGCTCCTGTCAGGTCTGGCGTCCGAGATGTGGCAGTTCGTCCTCACCCGTGGCATCCAGGGTCTCGGCGCAGGGGCCCTCTTCCCGATCGCCATGGCGACGATCGCCGATCTCTTCACGTTCAAGGAGCGCGGCCGGTATCAGGGCCTGTTCGGGGCTGTGTTCGCCCTCTCGAGCCTGCTCGGCCCGGCGATCGGCGGACTGATCACCGACACGATCGGTTGGCCGTTCGTGTTCTTCGTCAACCTGCCGATCGGCGCCGTCGTGCTGTTCACGGTGCGGCGCTATCTGCCGCTCTATCGGCCCGCCGGTGAGCGGCCGCAGATCGACTATCTCGGCGCCGGGCTCTTTGCGGGTGCGCTGGTGCCGATCCTCGTCGGGCTCACGAACAAGTCGTCGGCTGACTGGTCGGATCCGTCGGTTGGTGGGCTGATCGCGCTCGGCGGGATCATCCTGGCTGCGTTCCTGGTCGTCGAGAGTCGGGCGTCCGAGCCGATCGTCCCGCTCGGGCTGTTCCGGATCCGTGCGGTCGCCGTGTCGGTCGGGACGGCATTCCTGGCGGCATCGGGCTTCTTCACCGCGGTCGTCTTCCTGCCCCGCTGGTTCCAGGTGGTCGGCGGCGCGTCGGCGACGATCTCCGGCTACGAGATGCTGCCGCTCCTCGCGGGGGTCATCATCAGCGCGAGCGCGGCCGGGCCGATCGTGGCTCGGACCGGACGTCATCGCCGGTTGCTGCTGATCTCGATGGTCGCGATGGCGGTCGGCATCGCCCTGCTGACCCAGCTTCGGGTCGACACGCCGCTGCCCATCCTGTGGGCGGAGATGTTCCTGACGGGCCTGGGCGTCGGCCCGGTGTTCTCGGTGCTGCCGATGGTCGTCCAGAGCAATGTGCCGGTGACCCAGATCGGTGCGGCAAGCAGCAGCGTGTCGTTCTTCCAGCAGGTCGGCGGGACTGTGGGATTGGCCATTACCGGGACCGTCTTCGCGACATCGATGGCGCACGAAATGCCGGCTGCGCTCGGCTCGGCCGGCGTCCCGGGCCCGGTCGCCCAGGCACTCGCCGAAACCGGCGGGATCCAGGCTCTGACCGGGGTGGGAACCGGCGCCGCGTCGTACCTGGCCTCGCTGCCGGGCGACGTCCGAGGCCTGATCGAACCGTTGCTGCCGGCGATCCTCGGGGCGATCCATGGAGCCTTCTCGATCGCGACGTCGAGCACGTTCTCGATCGGGATCGGGACGTCAGTGCTGGCGGCCGCGCTCGTCCTCCTGTACCGGGAGGCGCCGGCCGAGGCCGGCGAGCGGTCATGGACATCGGCCGAGGCCGAGACGGGAGAGCCGTCGGCGTCCGCGGCCTGAAGCTCGGTCCTCCGCGCCGGGGCGCTGCTGAGGGCGCCCCGGCGCAGCAGGGCGTCGGTCACGGTCCGCATCAAGCCACCGCGGAGAGTGTGTCGGCAAAGGCCGGCGCATCGACCTCGGCGGACGCTATGCGCCTCGCGCGCGGGAGGC
>JACDAH010000395.1 GCA_013695505.1 Chloroflexota bacterium
CCGCGAAGGCGCCGGCCACCGCGAAGGCGCCCGCCACCGCGAAGGCGCCGGCCACCGCGAAGGCGCCGGCCACCGCGAAGGCGCCCGCCAAGGCCGCCCCGAGGGCAAAGGCCCCGACCAGGAGCGCAACCGTGATGGCCTCGCCGGCGACGACCGAAGCAGCCGCCGGCGATGGCGCCTCCACCGAGGCAGCACCAAACACGACGCGAACGAAGAAGGCGATCGCCACCGAGGAGGTAGGCTCGTAGCCCGGCCGACATCGGACGCGCCTCGGCGCGTCCCGACCCGGTCGTGCGTTGCCTGCCGGACGGCACGCCCCAAGCGTGACCTCATCCGGGTGGTCCGGACGCCGGACAAGCAGATGACAATCGACGAAACCGGCCGGCTGGCCGGCAGGGGTGCCTACCTCTGCCGGGACGCCGGCTGCTGGACGCTCGCCGCAGAGCGCGGTGCTCTCGGGCGCGCGCTGGCGGCATCGGTCCCGCAGGAGCTCCGCGAGGCGCTGCTGGCGGGACCGGACATGATGACGACTCAAGGAGGAGCCCGTGGCCAGGAGTAGGAGCGGCACCCGCGGCCGGCGCGGGCCCCGAAAGCCACCGCGTCGTCCCGGCGACGCGAATTCACAGGTGCAGACGATCGATCCGCGCGAACGCGGCGCAATCGAGCTGCCCACGACGATCACCGTCAAGGAGCTCGCGGAGCTGCTCGCGGTCAACCCGGCCGATGTCATCCGCGAGCTGATCAAGAGCGGGATCTTCGCGACGATCAACCAGCTGATCGACCGGGATACCGCCTCGCTCGTAGCCGGCGAGCTCGGCTACGAGGTCGCCGAGACGATCGCCCCGACCGCGGGCGTCGCCATCGAGGGTGAGGAAGAGCGGGCGCCCGCACCCGCCGCCAAGGAGGTCCTCTTCGACGAGGACGACGCCCAGGACCTCGTCACCCGAGCACCGATCGTGACCGTGATGGGCCATGTCGACCACGGCAAGACGAGCCTCCTCGACGCGATCCGGACGACCGAGGTCGCGGCCGGCGAACGCGGCGGCATCACCCAGCACATCGGCGCCAGCGAGGTCGAACGCGACGGCAAGCGGGTCGTCTTCCTCGACACGCCGGGCCACGAGGCGTTCACGGCGATGCGCGCCCGCGGCGCGAAGGTGACCGACATCGCGGTCGTCGTCGTCGCGGCGGACGACGGCGTCATGCCCCAGACCCTCGAGGCGATCAGCCACGCCAAGGCCGCGAAGGTGCCGATCGTCATCGCCCTCAACAAGATGGACCGACCGGACGCCAACCCCGACCGGGTCAAGACCGAGCTGTCCGAGGCGGGCGTCATCGTCGAGGATTACGGCGGCGACACGCCGCTCGTCGAGGTGTCCGCGCGGACCCGGCTGGGGCTCGACGACCTCCTCGACATGATCCTGCTCGTGACCGACCTCCAGGAGCTCAAGGCCAACCCGAAGCGGGCAGCGGTCGGCACGATCGTCGAGGCCCAGCTCGACAAGAACCGGGGGGCGATCGCGACCGCCATCGTTCAGACCGGGACCCTGCGCGTCGGTGACGTGATCGTCGTCGGTGAGACGTTCGGCAAGGTCCGGGCGCTCGAGAACGATCTCGGCAAGCGGATCACCGAGGCGGGACCGTCGTCCGCGGTTGTCGTGCTCGGCCTGTCCGCCGTGCCCGAGGCCGGCGACATCCTGCGCGTCGTCGCCGACGAGAAGGCGGCCCGCACGATGGTCGAGAGCCGCCAGGCCGAGGTCGCGGCCAAGGGCGGCGACGGCAGCGGCCGGGCGACCCTCGAGGATCTCTACCGCCAGATCCAGGCCGGCCAGGCCAAGGAGCTCCGGATCATCCTCAAGGCCGACGTGTCTGGCTCGCTCGGCGCGATCACCCACGCCCTCGATCAGCTGAACCAGGACGAGATCCGGATCAACGTCCTCCACGAGGGCGCCGGCGACATCACCGACAACGACATCATGCTGTCGTCCGCCTCGGACGCGATCATCGTCGGCTTCAACACGAAGATCACCGAGACCGCCCGGCGCGCCGCCGATGCGGAGGGGGTCGATGTCCGCCTGTACGACATCATCTACAAGCTGACCGACGACATCTCGGCCGCCCTCCAGGGCCTGCTCGAGCCAGAGATCATCGAGGTCGTGGAGGGTCGCGCGGAGGTCCGCCAGATCTTCCGGGTCGGCAAGAGCACGGTCATCGCCGGCTGCTTCGTGACAGACGGCCGGATCGTCCGCGGTGGCGCCCGCGTCTGGCGCAACGGCAAGATCGTCGCGACCGACCGGATCGAGTCGCTGCGTCGCTTCCGCGACGATGTCCGCGAGGTCGAGCGCAACTACGAGTGCGGCATCGGCCTTGCGGGCTACAACGACCTCGAGGAGGGGGACATCATCGAATGCTTCACCTCTCAGACGGTGTCGCGGGTCCTCCCGAGCTGATCGGGACCCGCGGCGGTGATGAACGGCGATCGAGCGCGGCGATGACTGCCCGGACCGATCGGATCGACGAGCTCTTCCGGCAGGAGATCAACGCGATCCTGACGAGGGAGGTCGACGATCCGAAGATCGGCTTCGCGACGATCACCGGCGTCGAGACGCAGCCCGACCTTCGTCACGCGAAGGTCCGGGTCAGCGTGATCGGGCCGCCCGAGGCCCGCCGCGGCACAATCGTCGCGATGGGCCGGCATATGCCGTTCGTCCGGCATGAGCTCGGCAAGCGGCTCCGCATGAAGCGGATCCCGGAATTCCATCTCGAGCTCGACGAGACGCTCGAGCGGGGCACGAGGATCCTCCATCTCCTCGACGAGATCGAGGCCGGCAACGTGCCCGACGACGTGACGGCGACGGGCG
>JACDAH010000224.1 GCA_013695505.1 Chloroflexota bacterium
GATCCCACGTGGACTTCCGACCAGATCGCGGTCGATGTCGATTCTGGGCTCGTCCACGAGGGGTTCATTACCGAAGTGCGCCTGACAGGCGCAATGTTCCTGGGAGGAGCGCCGAAGCCGGAATGCACCCGTCCGGATCGACCCTTGCGCCCGACCCTCGTGGCAAACCCCCGCCCCGACTTCGCCAGCATCGCCGCCGACGATCGGCGATCATCGGCCGATGCGCATCCCCGAGTTCGCCCTCGAGCGGTTCTTCGCCCGCTGGGAGTTCGCCGTTCGCCATCTCCTCTGCGCGTCGGACGTCGAAGGCTGGCGGATGGCCGACCTGCTGGCCCTGGCCGACGACGAGGGCGCCGCGCTCTGGCGTGACCTTCAGCTCGGCTACACAGAAGCGCCGGGCCATCCGCTCCTGCGGGCCGAGATCGCGACCCTGTACGAAGCGATCGAGCCCGACGACGTGCTCGTGTTTGCCGGTGCCGAAGAGGCAATCTTCTGCCTCTCGAACGTCCTGCTCGGGCCGGGCGATCACGCCGTCGTGACGTGGCCCGGCTATCAGAGCCTGTACGAGGTCGGGCGGGCGGCCGGCGCCGACGTCTCCCTTCATGAGCTGCGCGAGGCTGACGGTTGGGCGCTCGATCCGGGGCGGCTGATCGAGGCGCTCCGGCCCGAGACCCGGCTCGTCGTCGTGAACGCGCCGCACAATCCGACCGGCATGCTGCCCAGCTCCGCCGAGTGGGCACACCTCACCGCGGCGCTCGCGACACGCGGCATTCACCTCCTCGCCGACGAGGTCTACCGCTTCCTGGAGCTCGATCCGGCCGACCGGCTGACGGCCGGGGCCGACGCATACGGGCGCGGCATCTCACTCGGGGTCATGTCGAAGTCGTTCGCGATGGCGGGACTCCGGATCGGCTGGCTCGCGACTCGCGACCGCGAGCTGCTCCTGCGCTGCGCCGCGATGAAGGACTACACGACGATCTGCTCGTCGGCGCCGGCGGAGATCCTGGCGCTCATCGGGCTCCGGGCAAGGGATGTGGTCCTGGAGCGTTCGCGCCGGATCGTCGCGGACAACCTCGTCGAGCTCGATCGGTTCTTCGCCGGCCACGCCGACCGGCTGTCGTGGATCCGGCCGCGTGGCGGCTCGATCGGCTTCCCGCGCCTCCTCGATGACGAACCGATCGACGACTTCCTCGCGCGCCTGGTCGAGGCCGAAGGCGTGCTGCTCCTGCCAGGCTCGCAGTTCGGGTTCCCGGGCAACCACTTCCGGATCGGGTTCGGGCGGGAGGACCTGCCCGCGGCCCTGACCGGCTTCGAGCGGTTCCTCCAGCGGAGCTGACTTGCCGCTCTGTACCAAGATTCTCGCCCCGCGAGCACACGGACATGACGTTGCCTCGTTGATGCGGGTTTGGGCATAAGCCGGGGCATTGGGGTCAACTCTGCTCCCCGGGCGGGCCAAACCTGCGTGCTGCGGTCGGAACGCGTTCCGTGTGCTCACCCAGGGAGAAATCCCGAGCTCGGTGGCGCCGGTCTCGGCGCGCGTCGGTCCCCTCAGGCCCGCTTCCGCTCCAGGTCCAGGAACGGCAGCTCGACGACCGCCGCGTGCACCCGACCCCGACGCCCTTCGACCGTCCACTCGACGTCGACCTTCGAGCCGGCAGCCTCGAGCGACGGAGGCACCGAGGCGAGCGCGATCGACTGCTTCAGGATCGGGCTCCAGCCGATCGAGGTTGTTCGACCGACCTGGCGGCCGCCGACGAAAACAGGCCGAGGCGAGCGGTCGACGACCGGCGAGATCGCGGGCGGCAGGCCCTGGTTGCTGAACAGGCCCTCGATGCCGTACCAGTCGAGCTCGAGGCCGACGAGCCGCCGAGCCGGTCCGCCCGCGCGCGCCTCGCGCTCCAGGGCGAGACGACCGACGAAGTCGCTCTTGTCGAACGTGACCAGGCGGCCGAGGCCGATCTCGCCCGGGCTGTAGTTCTGCTCCGGGTTCATCGCGTGGCGGGCCGATGTGTAGTCGACCTCGAGCAGGATCAGCCCGGCCTCGAGCCGGGCAACGTCGAGCGCGAGCATCCCGGCTGGCCGGATGGCGTGATCCTGGCCGGCCGCCCACAGCGCGTCCCAGAGTGCCGTCGCGTGCTCGGCGTCGATCCAGAGCTCGTAGCCGAGGTCGCCGGTGTAGCCAGTCCGCGACACGTCGAGGGCGATCTGCTTCCGACCGACCTTGAGCGTCGCCGCCCGGCGCCGGAAATATCCCAGATCGGCGAACGACGCTCCCGTCGCCGTCTCGAGAACGGCCCGCGACTGCGGACCCTGGAGCGCGACGGCCGCTGTCTCCTCGGTGACATCGTCGATCGTGACGTCGAGCCCGGCGCTGTTCATCCGCAGCCAGCGCAGCTGCGGGTCAGCGGCGGTCCAGCGGAACGTCCCGTCGTCGAGGCCGTGAATCGTCCCGTCGTCGATGACCTTGCCGTGCTCGTCGCACCAGGGCGTGTAGAAGACCCGACCGGCCGTCAGCTTCGTCGCGTCGCGGGTGATCACTCGATCGACGAGCCGCTGGGCGTCCGGCCCACCGACGAGGTACTTGAAGAGGGGGCTGACGTCGATCAGCGCCGCCGCCTCGCGGATCGCGTTGTACTCGATGTCGTGGCCATCGGCATACGACGACGACGCGAAGTAGCCGGACCACTCCCGCCACTGCTGCTTGCGGTTGAGCGGCGCGGTGACGGGATGGAACGCGGTTCCGACGCTCACGGGCGGTTGGACCTCCGGATGGGGCTCGCGGCCAGTATCGCCGACGCCGCGTGGGGCTCGTCGGACAGTCGCAACCGATGCTCCCTGGCCAGCCCTCCCCGGTCAGCCCGCGGCGGCACCGGTCATCGCCTCGGCGCAGCGCCGGATCGCCGCCACCGAGGCGTCCGCGTCGGCCTCGGTCGTGCTCCAGTTCGAGACCGAGATCCGCATCGCCGCCTTGCCGTGCCACGTCGTTCCACCGAGCCAGCACGTCCCCTCAGCCTGGACGGCAGCGATCACGGCCCGGGTGTGGGCGTCGGTCTCGGCGTCGGTCGCCGCTTCGTCGCCACCATTCCGGGGCGCGAACCGGACGAGGACCTGGTTGAGGACGACGTCGTTGAGGATCGTGACGCCGGGGGCGTCGCGCAGGCCGTCGGCCATCCGCCTGGCGAGGGCGCTGCATCGGTCGATCATCTCGGCCAGCCCATCGCGACCGAGCGACCGAAGCGCGGCATAGATCGGGAAGCCGCGGGCGCGGCGGGAAGACTCCGCGACCCAGTTGTACGGGTCGCGCTCGCCGCCGGCCGTCTCGACGTAGTAGGCCGCCCCGAGGGTCATCGCCGCGTGATGGGCCGCCGCGTCGCGGACGATCACGATCCCCGAGTCGTACGGCACGTTGAGCCACTTGTGGGCGTCGGTCGTCCACGAATCCGCGTCTGCCAGCCCCGCGGTGAGATGGCGCAAAGCCGGGGTCGTGGCTGCCCACAGCCCGAACGCGCCGTCGACGTGGAGCCAGGCGTTCGGCAGCTCGCGCACGGCGGCCACGATCTCGGGCAGCGGGTCGAAGGCACCCGTATTCACGTTGCCGGACTGGGCGCAGACGATGACCGGCCGATCGCGCAGCCCGGCGAGTGTCGCGCGGAGCGCATCCGCCCGCATCCGACCCTGCCCGTCGGCGTCGACCTTGAAGACCCGGTTCCGGCCGAGGCCGAGCATCTGGAGCGAGACGTGGATCGTGACGTGCGCCTCGGCGCCGACGACGACCGCGATGTCCGGCGCGCCGATCAGGCCGTCCTCCTCGACGTTCCAGCCGGCCCGCTCGAGGACCCGATGGCGGCCCGCCGCCAGCGCCGTGAACGAGGCCATCGTCGCGCCCGTCGAGTAGCCGACCGAGGAGTCCGCCGGCAACCCGAACAGATCGATCAACCAACCGCCGGCAACCTCCTCCGCGACCGACGCGGACGGCCCGATCACGTACAGCCCGGCGTTGTTGTCCCAGGCGCTCGTCAGCCAGTCCGCGGCCAGCGCGGCCGGCAACGAGCCACCGATGACGAAGCCGAAGAAGCGCGGGCCGGCCGAGGCCATGACCCCCGGATCGCCG
>JACDAH010000227.1 GCA_013695505.1 Chloroflexota bacterium
TGTAGCCCGGGCCGGCGACGGCGCCTGGCGCCATGGCGGCCAGAGGGAAGCCTTTCGGGCCCGGGGTGGCGACGCGGGTCGGGCTGAAGTCCGGGGCCCCCTTGAAGTCGACGACGGCCGGTCCGAACGACGCCCGGCCGACATCGCAACGTGAGGCGTCACCTGTCCACTGGGAAGCTGGGATCTATCTCGGTCAGCCCTCCGAGACGTCCGCCGAGCAGGTCCGCCGGCGGACATGTGGGCGCTGACGCGAGCTGCTTCCCGAGCTTCGGCGAGAGGGGTCGCGAGGTCGACCCGCGATGGGGCCGGCCACGGTGCAGTGCTCGGCGTAGGTTCGGAGCGCATGACTCGGGAAGGCCATACCCTGTCGGCGTGGATCACCTTCTCGGCCGGCCAAGAGGGCGACATGACGATCGCCCAGGGGCAGACGCTCGAGCGCCCGTCCGACCCACTCGACGAGTTGGCCTGCGTCCTCGGCGGGAACCGGCTCAACGACCGGTTCTGGCGGGAGACGCTCACGAGCCGCGCCCATCACCTGGGCTTGCCGAGCCGCTCTCCGAGACGCAAAGAGGTGTGTCGACAAGGGCCGCCATTGGCAGCGCGCGGGCAACGTCCGCACTAGCGCAACGTCCGGACGGCGCGCCGGGCCCTGTCGGCGCCGATCCGCCGGCTCATCGGCCGCGGTTGAGACGCCCGCCAGCGCGTCGTCAGATCGCCCGGCGCCCATGAGCGGGCCAACTCTCGACGCGATCGTCGTCGGTTCCGGACCGAACGGCCTCGCGGCGGCCATCACCCTGGCCCGCGCCGGGCGCTCCGTCCATGTCTATGAGGCGGCCTCGACGATCGGGGGTGGAACCCGGACCGCCGAGCTCACGCTGCCGGGCTTCCGCCATGACGTCTGCTCGACGATCCTGCCGCTGACGCTCGCCTCGCCGTTCTTCCGCTCGATCGACCTCGCGGCCCACGGCGTCGAGATCGTCCAGCCGGATGCGCCCCTCGCCCACGCACTCGATGGCGGGCGAGCGGCGCTGCTGGAGCGCTCGGTGGCCGCGACGGCCGAGGGTCTCGGGCCGGACGGCCCGGCCTGGCGACGGCTGTTCGGGCCGCTGGTGGCCGATGCCGACAAGCTCGGGACCGAGCTGCTCCGGCCGGTCGCCCACCTGCCGCGCCATCCGATCGCCCTGACCCGCTTCGGGCTGCCGGCTCTCCTGCCGGCGACGGCCTTGGCGCGCCTGGCGTTCCGCGGCGAAGAGGCGCGCGCCCTATTCGCCGGTCTGGCGGCCCACTCGATGGTCGACCTGAACCGGCCGCTGTCCGCCTCGTTCGGACTCGTGTTGGGACTGTACGGCCACGCGGCGGGCTGGCCGATGATCCGCGGTGGCGCGAGCGGCATCGCAACCGCCCTCGCGGCTGAGCTCAGGGGCCTCGGCGGCACGATCGAGACGGATCGCCCGATCGGGTCCCTCGACGAGCTGTCGCCGGCCCGGGTGATCGTCCTCGACACCAGCCCGCGCGCGGCCATCGCGATCGCGGGGACACGGTTGCCCGATCGGACCCGCCGGATCTACGAGCGATTCCGCTACGGCTCTGGCGTGTTCAAGGTCGACTGGGCGCTCGATGGCCCGATCCCGTGGCGGGCCGACGGCCTGCGCCGGGCGGCCACGGTCCACCTTGGCGGGACCGTCGGCGAGGTCGCCGCCGCCGAACGGGAGGTTGCCCGCGGTGGGCATCCCGAGCGGCCGTTCGTGCTGTGCGTCCAGTACGCCCCATGGGACGATACCCGCGCCCCGTCCGGCAAGACGACGGCGTGGGCCTACTGCCACGTCCCGGCCCGCTCCACAGTCGACATGACGGCCAGGATCGAGACCCAGGTTGAGCGGTTCGCGCCGGGCTTCCGCGACCGGATCCTCGCCCGCTCGACGCGCTCGCCCGCGGACATGGAGGCATACGACGCGAACTACGTCGGGGGCGACATCAACGCCGGCGTCGAAGACATCCGTCAGCTCCTGTTCCGACCGGGCCCGCTGCGCGACCCGTACTGGACGGGTGCGCTCGGGCTCTACCTCTGCTCCTCGTCGACGCCACCCGGTGGGGGGGTCCACGGCATGAGCGGGTACCTGGCCGCCCGGTCCGCGCTCAGGCGGGAGTGGAAGCGACGAGTCTGAGGAGCTCACCGAACGCGAGCGCACCGGCGGCCGACAAACCCATCCCCGACGACGACCGCGAGCAGGGCGGTCTCGAAATAGTTCTGCTGCTCCTCCTTGTTGGCCTGGGAGGCCGTGCGCTCGAGGTAAGTCCCACAACAGACAAGAGGGGACCTAGTTAAGATCCGAACTAGCCGAATGGCGGGGACCATGTCGGTCCTCACCGCAGCGTTCGCCCTTGCGGCCACGCCGGCGCTCGCTCGTAATGCGAGCAACCGCGCGGCCACCTCTCCGGTCCAGAGCGCGGCCGCCCGGTCGACGTACTCCGCCCTGAACGTGACGGGCTCCGCGAGCCTCACCCTCAGCGGGAACATCCTGACCGCCCACGTCACCGCCTCGGGCCTGAGCCCCAGCCTCCCCCACCTCATGCAGATCCACGGCACGGTGGGCGCGCAGAACGACTGCCCGGGCGCGAGTGTCGCGGACGACCGTGTCAATGACGGGCTGATCGATACCGCCGAGGGACTTCCCGCCGACGGCCCGATCGATATCACCTTCTCGACGAGTGGCTCGACGGACGCCGGCCCAGCGGCGCTCAACCTGGGGACGGCCCCCGTCGCTACCGCAGCGGGCACGATCAACTACACCCGGACGTTCCAGATCCCGGGCAAGTTCGCGGCTCGCCTCAGCGAGCTGCACGTCGTGATCCACGGCGCTGACCTCAACGGGATCAATGGCTACGACGGCGTGGATGGCTCCCTCGGGGTCGGCATCCCGCTCGAGGCCGAGATCCCCGTCTCCTGCAGCGCCATCAACTAGAGCGTCGCTGTCGTCAACCTTCGGGGTGTCCGCAGGCGTCGTCCGGATCGAGTCCGGGCGGCGCCTGCGCTCGCGCCCGTCGTTCCGCCCCGAGCTACTCGATCGCGGCGACGGCACCTGTGGTTCGGCGGGCTGAAGTTCTTTCCGGGGCTGAGTCCCGCCCAGGACCTCGCGACGCGGACGATCGAACAGCTCAGCGGCGGACTCATCGGACCGTCCCTGTCGCTGCCCATTCTGGCGGGCTGGGAGAGCCTCATCGGGCTGGGGCTCCTGACAGGCCGCGGACGGAACGGGGCACTGCCGCGCGGCGGCGCAGGGCTCACGTCGTGGATCCGCGTGAACGGTCCAGCGCTCAAGCTAGATCCCGACCGACTGCTCGTAGTACATGTTGTCCTCACGTGAGCCGCCCTGGCCTTCGCCCATCCCCCGGTAGTCTTCGACG
>JACDAH010000245.1 GCA_013695505.1 Chloroflexota bacterium
CCCCCCCGCTTCTCTGTTGCGGGCTCCGGGCCCATCGCGTCAGCGCACGCGCGGCGAGCGGGTCCCGTTGTGCCGATCGAAGAGGGTGTAGCCCATCGCCGAGGCGGGGATGAGCGCGAGCAGAACGAGCAGCCGGCTCGCGCCGCCCAGGAGCATCCCCATCGCGAGTCCGAGCGACAGGGCCGTCCCGACCGCGAGGACCTCGTCGGACTCGCTCTGGATCAGCTGGTTCGCTCGTTCGAGCTGGACGCTGGTCGCGCTGGCCGCATCCGGCAGGCGCTGGGCGGCCGCAACGGCCCGGTCGGCCACGTCGCTGGCGATGCCCTTCGCGGTCGCGGCCAGATCGTCATCGTCCGTCGATGAAGCGCTCTGTGAGGTCGTGGTGGTGGCCATTGAGGGTTACCTCCGGATGTGTGCGTGGAACGTCGACGCCCAGACCGTAGGCCGTTCCACGCCGCAGCCAGCACGCTCCGTCGCCGGCCCCGGTTGCAGGCGCGTGACAGCCGCAGGTCTGCAAGCGCGCTGTCACTCTCGCCGGTCGCTGCCGACGCTGCCGCAATGTGCCCACCGCTAGGTTCGTCGCAAGGGCAGCGCTGCGGCCCACCAATCCGGAGGTTCCCACGATGGGTTACGAAGACACGAAGTCGGACGTCAAGGAGACCATGCGCGACGTCGACAACAAGGCAAAGGAGACATGGCGCAAGGCGGACGGCAACGAGAGCCTGTCCGACAAGGTCGCGAACGCGGGCGACGACGTCCGCGACACTCTCGGCAACGCGGGCGACGAGGTCAGTCGTCACACCGACGACATGGACAACGACCGCCCGGGCTGACCCGCGATCATTCCCACGGCGGCGCCCCCATCGATCGTCGATGGGGGCGTCGCCTTGCCCCGGAGACACGCCATTACTGCTCACCGAAACACCCGGGGTCGATCCGCCCCCTGCGATGGAGCCGCAAGCGATCCCGGTCGACAGGGTGCTCGCATGTCGGATCGGGCCGGTGATGGTGTACCTCTGATGCTCGACCGATCGTCCGAACAAGGCCAGCGAACCGACACCGGGCTCCCATCGCGGCGGCCGCGGCCATTCCGGCCGCGACCGGGCGCTCGGTTCGGGAAGCTCGCCCACCGTGCGCACGTCGACCTCGGCCGGGTCCGGGTGGTGATCGATGCCCTGCCCGAGGCAGTCTTTGTCACCGAGCCCGATGGCGAGCTCCGACTGACCAACCCCGCGGCCGACCGGCTGTTCGCAATGGAGCCAATTCGGGATCGCGCCGACCTCTTGTCGAGGTTCGAGGAGGTTTCCCGGCTCGACGAAGCCGCGACGGCCACCGGCGCACGACCGGCCGCTGCACGTCCCGTCATCGGCAGGTCGGTCACGGTGCGTCCGCGCAACCAGCCGAACCGTTGGTACGCCCTTCGCTCGGTGGCGCTCGACGCCCTCGGAGCGCTCGATGAGGCGGGCCGGGGAACCGACGGCGCCCCGCCATCCAACGGAGCTGGAGGCTCGACGGCGGGGGCCGCCGAGTTCCTCCCGGACGATGCCGCCCCGTCGTTCACCACCGGCAACGGCGCTGATGCCGGCCGAACCGTGTTCGTGCTGCGCGACGTCACCGACAGCCGCGATCTGGAGCCGGTCCGGGAAGCCTTCCTCGACATCCTGTCGCACGAGCTCCGGACGCCGATCACCACGATCTACGCGGGTTCATCGGTGCTCGCCCGGCACCGGGGCCTGTCGCCGTCGGCCACCCGCACCCTGGCCAGCGACATCAGCTCCGAGGCCGCCCGGCTCTTCGACCTCGTCGAGGATCTCCTGGTCCTTGCCCGTCTCGAGCGACGGATCCTCGATCCCATCGACGAGCCGATCCTGCTCCAGCGCTCGGTCGACGCCACCATCCGGCTGATCGGCGATCGGGTCACTGGCGCCCGGATCGAACGCACCGGCGATCCCGACCCGCCACCGATCCGCGGCGACGCCACCTATGTCGAGCAGGCGTGCCGCGACCTGATGCTGGCCGGTATCCGCTTCGCCGGCGAAGAACCCGGTCGCGAGCTGGTCGTCGAGCTGCGCAGCGATCCGGCGGCCCGGGAGGTCCAACTCGCCGTCCTCGATCGCGGCCCGGGCCTGACGCCCGCACAGATCGAGCGCGCCTTCGAGCTGCCCGATTCGTCGGACCCCGGCCGCCTCGGCGGAGCCGGGGTCGGTCCGTTCGTCTGCCGCCACCTCGTGGTGTCGATGGGTGGCCGGGTCTGGGCCCGCAACCGTCGGGGCGGCGGCGTGGAGATGGGCTTCGCGCTGAGGGCCGACGATCGCACCTGAGGCTCGACCGCCGTCGCAGGTCAGCGGCGCCCGCGACCCCGATCCAGGAGGGCAACGACGACATTAGCCCCGGCGAGGAGGAAGCCCGCCGCCGCGATGACGGTGGACACGATCCGGGTCTCGCGGCCTCGCCGCCCGTCGGCGTCGATTGTCCCGTCCGTCAGATCGAAGAGCGGCGTGCCTCCGCTGTTCGGCAAAACGCTGCCTGGCGCGCGGCCGGCGAGCAGGTCGCGCTCGACCTGGAGCCGCTGGCGGTACAGGATCTCCCACTCGTCGTGTGCGATGTCGGCGGTCGCAAGATCGTCGTCGATCGCGCTCAGGGTCGTGGCGGCCGTCGCGAGATCCACGCCGCGCGCCGCCCTCGGGCCGGCCCCGGCGATCCGGGTCGCACTGAGTCGTTCGAGCTTGCGTTCGATCTCCTGCGCTTCGGCCGACGTGGTCATTGACGCCGCCGTCGAGGTCAGGCGCGTTGCGATCGTCGCCCGCGCCCGAGCGACGAGCGCCTTCTTGCCGCCGATCGCGATGTCCGACGGGTACAGCCCGATCTCGAGCCCGGGGGCGACCAGCTCCACGGGGCGATCGGGAACGAGGGCCCGGATCGCGGGCCCGGCAATCCGGCCGAGGAGCCGGCCGGGCACTGCCAGCGGCAACGGCGCAGGTCGGCGGTCGACGGGGAGACCGGCATCGTCGAGGGCCCGCTCGAGATCGGCGACGACCCGCTCGTAGCCGCCGGGCCGGACGACGATCGGGACGTGGGCGTCCGTCCAGCCGAGCGCCCGGTGATGGACGAACCGGGCGATCCCGACGCCGGCCAGGATCACCAGGGTCACGGCGAGCGCCATGCACAGGGGATAGCCGCGGACGATCGCCCCAAGGGCCGCCCGGCCACGCGGGCGATCGGCGGGATCCACGACGAACAGGGTCGCGACGCCGACGATGACCGGCACCACGACCACACCGGCCAGCATCGCCAGCCGAATCCACCCTCGATCGACGACGTCCGGCGCAGGTACGGCCGCCACGAGGAACGTTCCGACATCGGGCATGAGGACGCCGATGACGAGGGTCGCCCAGACGACCGATCCGAAGGTGAGCAGCGCGAGCACGATCTGGCGGTTCTGGGGCACCCGCCCGAAGAGCAGGCTCGACGCCCAGCCGAGCGTTGTCGTCAGGAGCTTGCCGGCGAACCGGCCGATCACGCCGAAGATCCCGGCGAGGAAGGTCATCGGCTCGATCCTCGCACCCTGGTCGCGGGTCTGGTCGCGGGTCGCCTGCGCGCCGGCGACCGCCGTGGGCTGGGAGCGCGCGTCGGGGTCCGCACCGCGTCCTCACGGAGGCGGGCCCGAAGGAGGGCGATCACCGCCTTCTCCTCGTCCGGGTTGGTGGCGCCCGGTGCCTGGTCGGCGTCCTCTGCGGCCGCGACGAGCGCCCGCCGAATCCGGCCATCGAGATAGGCGTCGACGACCGCGGGATGGACGTAGGCCTGGCGAGCGACCGCGGCCGTGTTGCCGAGACCATCCGCCGTCGCCTGGATCGCCGCGGCGACATTCTTCTGCTTCTCGCGATCGGTCGATCCCTCGCCGGTCGCGCGCAGGGCACGATAGGCGAGGACCGTCCCCGCCCAGGTCCGGAACCCCTTGGCAGTGATCCCTGGGGCGATCGCGGCCAGATAGTCGTTCACGTGGTCGGACGCGATGTCGTGCGGCTCGCCGTCGTCACCGATGTACTGGAACAGCTCCTGGCCCGGCAGGTCCTGGCAGCGCTTGACGAGGCCGGCGAGGCGACGGTCGCGGAGGCCGACCTCGCGCTGCTGGCCGGACTTGGCGCGGAACCGGAACGTGATCGCGGCCCCGTCGACCTCCGCGTGGCGGTCGCGGAGCGTCGTCAGCCCGAACGAGCGGTTCAGCCGGGCGTATTCGTCGTTGCCGACCCGGATCAGGGTTAGCTCGAGGAGCCGGACCACGGCGGCAACCACTTTCTCCTGCGGCAGACCGGGCCGGGACAGGTCGCGCTCGACCTGGGCGCGGATCGCAGGCAGGGCCCGGGCGAAGGCGATCAGCCGCTCGAACTTGACGCCGTCGCGCCGAGCGCGGTAACGGGGGTGATAGCGGTACTGCTTGCGGCCGCGGGCGTCGCGTCCGGTGGCCTGGAGGTGACCGTTCGGCCAGGGGCAGATCCAGACATCGGTCCACGCCGGCGGGATGACGATCGACCGGATCCGGTCGAGCGTTGCCGCGTCCCGGATGAGCCGGCCGCTGGCGTCGCGGTACGTGAACCCGCGGCCAGCGCGTCGGCGGCTGATCCCGGGCCGGTCGTCGCTGGCATGGCGGAGCCCGGCGAGGGTGGCCCGGTCGTCCTCGGTCATGGTCGACGCCCGGATCTCATCGAAGCGCAGGGTCCTCGATCGGATGTCTCGGACGTGAGCGGGGAGCCGCACCTGACGATGCCATCGACATTGCAGCGGGACGCTGGTGTGGGCGCCGCGGTCGCGTGCGGTCGCGGGTCCACCGGACAGCCATACTGTCGCCGGCATCGGGCCGTCGTCATGCGTTCGTATCGCCGCGGTCATCGCCGAACACGTTCGCGGGATGGATCGCTCGCCATGCTCCGCGTGCCCACGCGGGCCATCGTCCCGCGAGCCCAGGAGGACGCATGGC
>JACDAH010000298.1 GCA_013695505.1 Chloroflexota bacterium
GCCTCATGTCGTGCAAGGAGGTGGTCGCCTGCTGGCTGGACACGAGTGATCCCATGACACTCCCTTCTCGGTCGGTCGATGCGCGTTTGTGCCCGTCGACTGTTGCACAGTGTGGTCGAGCCCGGCAAGACCCCCGGCGCCCGGGCCAGCCAAACGTTCCCCGGCCAGCTCGTCGATGGCGGGACCGAGGAGCGGATCGGCTACGCCGACGGTCGGTCTGGCTGCGGTGCCACATTGGGATTGACCCGGAAGGCGTTGTCGGGGTCCCAGGTGCGCTTGAGTGCGGCGAGACGGGCCATCTTGGCGTCGCCGTACGTCGCCTGCGTGTGCTCGGGGCCGACGTCGGAGTTCCCATTGACATATCGGCCGATGCCCGGCTCGGGGCCGGCGATGGTCATCGCGCGGCGGCACCAGTAGGACATGACGTCGTCCTGAGCGGGGTCGGTCCAGAATCCGTCGGCGCTCACGTCGAACGCGGCCGTCCGGCCGGTGAAGGCGGTCGCCTCCTCCGCGACCCGGCCGATCGCGCCGCCGAGCGCGGTGATGGAGAAGCTTCCCTCCGCCGGGGCGGTCGCGACATGCTCGGCCAGCTCGTCGAGCGCCTCAGGTCGGACCTCATTCGCGTAGTGGCTCCGGATGAAGGATCGGGTGCCCCACGCGAACGCGAGGTCGTGGGCGGTCTGGACGTCGAGGTACGGCTGGCTGCCGATCGTCGTCGTGAGCGGTTCGGGACCGGCCCGGAGCGGCGCCGTGTCACGATCGACGTCTTCCGCCGCGCCGCTGTGGTTCCAGGCGATGAATGCGATCGGCCGTCCGACCACGTCGTCTCGGTAGCCGGCGTCCGGTCCGGCCCGATCGATCCCGAAGATCATGCCGAGTGAGTCCGGCGCACGCCCGGCGTAGTCCCGGAACACGCCCCAGATGTCCTGAGCCTGGTTCCCCGGGAACGTCAGGACGCCGCGATGGAGGTCCGGCCCGAACGGCTGGAGGCGGAACTCGAAGCCGGTCGCGATCCCGAAGTTCCAGCCGGCGCCACGCAGGCCCCAGAAGAGCTCCGGCTCCTCGGTCTCGGTCGCGCGGACGAGGCGTCCGTCGGAGGTGACCAGATCGACGGCGGTGAGGTTGTCGATGGTCAGGCCGAAGTTGCGCTGGAGCCGTCCGATTCCGCCACCCAGCGTCAGCCCGCCGACGCCAGTGTGGCCAACCACGCCGACCGGACAGACGAGACCGTGTGCCTGGGCGGCGACATCGAGCTCGCCGAGAAGCGCTCCGCCGTTCACGCGAGCCGTCCGGGTGCGCGGATCGACCTCGACGCCACGCATCGCCGACAGGTCAACGAGCAGGCAGCCCTCGGGTCCGGTCAGCGTCGACACGCTGTGCCCGCCCGACCGGACCACGATCTCCAGGCCGTGCTCGCGGGCAAAGCGCACCGCCGTGGCGACCTTCGTGGCCGTGGTCGGCCGGACGATGATCGACGGCCGCCGGTCGTGCATCGCGTTCCAGAGGCGGCGTGCATCGTCGTACGTGGCGTGGTCGGGCGTGATCACATCTCCGACTGCTCGCCGGAGCTGGTCGACGTGACGGGTCTCCAGAGCGGGGCTTGTCCGAGCCATCCTTCGCCCTCCGAACGGCTCGATCCGGTGCCCGCGCGCCTCCTGCAGGGCCACTCCCTCACCGCTTCCAGGACAGTGTAAGCAAGAGGTGATGCTCAGGGTTGTCCGACCGGGCCGCGCCCTGAGTGCCGCCCATACCTGAGTGCCGCTCCTATCGGCCCGATGCGTACCAGTCGAGCACACGCAGCGCGCTAAGCGTGTTCCAGCGGCTCGGCTTGCCCTCGCCGTCGTCCAGATCGAGAGGCACCTCGCCTTCGTGGACGTTCTGGAGCGGCCACCGGCCGTCCCCGTCGCGATTGCCCTCGACGACCGCGATCGCCTCACCGATGCGCCCATCGGGCTTCACGTCAGCGTCGCGCAGGTAGTCGAGCCCCCGCAGGACGTCGTAGAAATACCAGGTCGGGAACGAGAACTCGAGCCAGCTCGGGTCGATGACCTCGCCGGTCGATTTCCGACGAAACAGCCGACGTTCGAGCAGGTATTCCTCGCCGCGCCGGCGTGCCGCGGCCATAACGGCATCGCCGCCGATCGCCCGCTCGTGCTCGAGGAGGCCCTCCACGACGTTGATCGTCGTCCCGAACGACGACACCGTCGCGCCGTTCTCGACCTCGCAGTTCCAGCCGCCGTCGGAGAGCTGCTCGCCGAGGAGTCGATCGACGAGCGGCGCCACGTCCACGCCGAAATACGAGCCGGTCGCGACGACGTTGCCGTTGATGCACGGCTCGACCTCGCCTTCGAAGAACCGGTTGTCGGCCCACGGCGTCTCGAAGTCCGGATCGCGCCAGGTGACGTGCTCACCGACGAGGCCGACGGCCTGTTGAGCCTGCTCGCTCTGCGGATCGAGGCCGAAGCGCCGCAGGAGCTCCAGGACGTGGAACGTGTCCGTCCAGTCCTGCGACCATGGCCTGCCCGCCCAGCGGCCATCCGGTTCCTGCAGGGCGAGGAGACGGGCACCCCAGCCCTCGGTCGCGACCCGTGCCCGCTCGACAGCGATGACCTCCGCGGGCTCGTTCGTCAGGTCGCGCATCACCTGCCAGCGGATCGCGGGATCGGAGTCGAGCAGCCAATCGACGGTGGTCATGTCAGTCTCCGCGCTCTCGAGGTCCCCTTGTCGTGGCTGAGTGCCATCGTCGTGGCGGAAGATGACATCCGCCGTCATGTAGATGCGGGCGCTCGGCGGTCAGGACGGGATCACGGCGATCCCGGGCGACTCGAAGTCACCGTCGAACACGAACGCCGTCTCGATCCCTTCGCGGGCCATGATCGCGAAGCTGACCTGGTCAACGAACGACGTGCCGGATGGCAATGAATCACGGTAGCCGGCGATCGCCGCGGCGTGAGCGGCCGGATCCACGGCCAGGATCTCGATCGCGGGCAGAAGGCGGCATCTGCGTGAGGCCTGATCCGCGTATCTTCAGGCACATGGAACCGCTGCCGCCCATATCTGACCGAGCGTCCGTGCCGACCGAGCCCGTCCTCCCCCCACGACGGCCCCGAACGCGGCTCATCGGCGGGATCGTCGCGGTCGTCGCGGCGGCGGTCGTGGGGTTGGTCGCGCTTCGGCCGGGCGGCGGAATGCCAGCCGCGTCTCCAGCAGCGTCCATCCGGGCCGCCGCCGGCTCCGGCGCGGCTTCTGGGACGTCCTCGACGGCCGGCCAGGGTCCCCTGCCGGGCTCGGTTGCCGTCGTCGGCTCGGACGGTGCGCTGTCACTTGTGCATGCCTCGGGCGAGGTCTCCGTCCTGTCGGGCGAGGCCGGCTTCCAGTTCGGGTTCCCGACCTGGTCACCGGACGGAACGCGGGTGGCGTCGGTCCGCGCCACATCCGGCGAGACCGCCATCGTCGTCTTCGACGCCGTGACCGGCGCAGGGGCGGCAAGCCCGACGATCATCTATCGCAGCTCGGCCGTCGCGCCCTTCTACCTGTCGTGGTCGCCGGACAGCCGGTCGGTCTCGTTCCTGGCAAGCGAGTCCGACGGCCTGTCCTTGCGCGTGGCACCCGCCGACGGGAGTGCGCCGTTGGACGGCAGCGGACCCGGCACGGTGCTTCGCCGTGGCGCGCCGCTCTACTTCGACTGGATCCGCCCGGATCGCCTGCTCATCCACGTCGGGCTGGGCGCGGATGCCGTCCTCGGAGAGGTCGGGCTCGATGCGGCTCCGCCGGCCTCGCCCATCGCCGACTCCGGCGACTTCCGATCCGCGATCGTCAGCCACGATCGGAACTATCTGTCCTACGTCCGAGCCACGGGCGACGGGCCGGGCGAGGTGGTCGTCGCCGCGCGCGACGGATCCGCCGAGCACACGGCGCCGGCGTCCGGACCAACCGCGGTCCTGTTCTCTCCGGTCGACGACGTCGTCGCGGTGATCGGTGGGGAGATGACCGACGCCGTCTCGGCCGCCTTTCCGTTCGGGCCGTTGCGCCTCATTGATGCCCGCTCCGGTGCGATCCGGCCGCTCCTCGACGGAACGGTCGTGGCCGGGTTCTGGTCCCCCGACGGTTCGACGATCGCGGCGATCCGGCTCCAGGACGTTGGCGGGCCGACCGCGGATCGCGGTGGAATCGTTCTCGCCGCCGACGTTCAGAGTCCATCGCCATCACCACGCCCGAGCGCGACCGAGGTCCGCCTGCTCTTCGTCGACGTCGCGTCCGGCGACATCCGCTCGGAGCGTGTCGTCCGCCTCGGCAGCCGCTTCGTCAATGAGCTCCTGCCGTACTTCGACCAATACGCGCTGAGTCATCGCCTGTGGGCGCCCGACGGATCGGCCATCGTCCTTCCGCTCGTCGATGACACCGGCCGGACGAGTCTGGCCGTCCTGCCGCCAGACGGCAGCGACGCCCCCCGCACGATCGACGGCGAGATCGGATTCTGGAGCCCGTAGCGATTCGGTAGCCTAGGGCGAGCGCCAGCCGCACGACGGGGAGACGCGTGACCGAATACATCGAGATCCGGGGCGCCCGCGAGAACAACCTCAAGGACGTGGATCTGCGCATTGCCAAGCGCCAGATCACGATCTTCACGGGGGTCTCGGGGTCGGGCAAATCGTCGATCGTGTTCGACACGATCGCGACCGAGGCCCAGCGCCAGCTGTTCGAGAACTTCAGCTTCTTCGTCCGGAACTTCCTGCCGAGCTACCCCCAGCCGCAGGCCGATTCGATCGAGAACCTGAGCATGGCCGTCATCGTCGACCAGAAGCGCCTCGGCGGCGGCTCGACCTCCACGGTCGGCACGATCACCGACATCTACACACTCCTGCGCCTCCTCTTCTCGCGCGTCGGCAAGCCCCACGCCGGTTCGGCAAACGCCTTCTCGTTCAACGACCCGCAGGGCATGTGCCCCGACTGCAACGGTCTTGGCCGGAAGGGCGGCTTCAGCCCCGACGACTTCCTCGATCGCTCGAAGTCACTCAACGAGGGCGCCATCCACGTCCCGTTCTGGACCGGCTGGGAGGTCGGCGCGTACACCGCGTCCGGGTTCTTCGACAACGACAAGCTGCTCCGCGACTTCACGACCGAGGAGCTGGACCGGCTCCTCTTCGGCAAGGACTTGAAGTACAAGCTCGCGATCGGCGACAAGTCCATGAACGCGTCGTACTCCGGCGTCATCGAGAAGCTGGAGCAGCAGTTCGTCCGGCGCGATCTCAAGACGCGACCGGAGCGGACCCAGAAGGCGGTCGAGCCGTACCTCCGGCTGCGGCCCTGCCCGCTGTGCAAAGGTGCCCGGCTCAGTCAGGCGGCCCTCAAATCGCGGATCAACGGCTATTCGATCACCGACCTGGCGGCGCTGGAGGTCGGCGACCTGATCCCCGTCCTCCGCCTTCTCGAGGAGGGTCCGGTGGCGGCGCCGATGATCACGGCGTTGATCGAGCGGCTCGGACACATGGCCGACATCGGGCTGGACTACCTCAGCCTCGACCGCGAGACGGCCACCCTCTCGGGCGGGGAATCGCAGCGGATCAAGATGGTCAAGCATCTCGGCAGCAGCCTGATCGACGTGATGTACATCCTCGACGAGCCGAGCATCGGCCTCCACCCGCGCGACGTCCACCGCCTGACCGAGCTGCTCGTGAAGCTCCGCGACAAGGGCAACACGGTGATCGTCGTCGAGCACGATCCGGACGTGATGCGCGTGGCCGACCACGTCATCGACATGGGGCCCGGAGCCGGCACCGCTGGCGGCGAGGTGGTGTTCGAGGGCAGCTACCCGGACCTGCGCCACGCCGACACGCTGACCGGCCGGTTCCTCGATCGGGCCCTTCCGCTCAAGTTCGACCCCCGGACGCCGGCCGGCTGGATGCCCATCCGCGATGCTCGCGAGAACAACCTGAAGGCCGTCGATGTCGACGTCCCGACCGGGGTCCTGACGGTCGTGACCGGCGTGGCCGGATCCGGCAAGAGCTCGCTCATCGACGGCGTCTTCCTGCCCGCCCATCCCGAGGCGATCGTCATCGACCAGACCGCCGTCGGCGCGAATTCCCGCTCGAACCCGGCGACCTACACCGGCGTCATGGACGACCTGCGCAAGGCCTTCGCGACCGCCAACGAGGTCGATGCCGGGCTGTTCAGCTTCAACTCGAAGGGCGCCTGCGAGAACTGCAACGGGACTGGCGTGATCTACACGGACCTGGGATTCCTCGACGGGATCAAGACGCCGTGCGAGGTGTGCGAGGGCCGGCGGTTCAAGGATGACGTTCTCCGGTATCTGCTGGACGGGCGCAATGTCAGCGAAGTCCTGGCGATGACGGTCGCCGGGGCGCTCGAGTCGTTCACCCAGAAGGAGATCGTCCGCAAGCTCCAGGCGATGAGCGACGTCGGCCTGGACTACCTGACCCTCGGTCAGCCGCTCAGCACGCTGTCGGGTGGTGAGTGCCAGCGGATCAAGATGGCCAGCGAGCTCCACCGCAGAGGCAATATCTATGTGCTCGACGAGCCGACGACCGGCCTCCACATGTCCGACACCGGCCACCTCCTCGAAATGCTCGACCGGCTGGTCGACGCCGGCAACACGGTGATCGTCATCGAGCACAACCTCGACGTCATCCGGAACGCCGACTGGATCATCGACCTCGGTCCCGAGGGCGGTAGCCGAGGCGGCGAGCTGCTGTTCAGCGGGACCCCAGCCGGGCTCCTGGCGGACGAGCGCTCTCTCACCGCGGAGTATCTGCGCCGGACGACCGACGGGCGGCCTGAGCACGTCGGCGCAACGGGTTCAACCGGGGCAGCAGCACGCACGTAGATCCGGGCCGGGATCTCGCTCGTCAGGCTGAGGCGCGTGGCCAGACCCGAGCGGCCTTCGTTATGCGCGATCACGATGCCGGTCGTGGATGATGTCCCGCATGACAGACCTGCGGGTGATCCTCGAGATCGGCAAGAAGCGGCGGGTCGTGGCGGGTGCGACCGACTGGCCCGGCCTGGATCGCTGGGGCACGTCGGAGAAGGATGCGCTCGCGAAGATGTGGTCGTACATCCCGCGGTACGCCGGCGTGGCTGAGCGAGCCGGCCTGACGACCGAGTTCCGGCGGGCGACCGACATCGAGGTGGTCGAGCGCGTGCCCGGGTCGAGCTCGACGGACTTCTGGGGCGTCGCCCACGTGCCGTCGGCGTTCGAGCGTGAAGCGATCTCTGCCGCGGAGCTGGGCCGTCGACTCGAGCTGCTCCGGGCCTGCTGGGCCGAGTTCGACGCCGTCGCCGCCCGGGTCTCGGCCGAGCTGCGTCCATCGGGTCGGAGCGGCGGGCGGCCCAAGACCTCGATCATCCGCCACACCTACGGCACCGAGCCCGACCAGTTCTCGCGCAAGGTCGAGGTCCGGACGCCCCTGGATACCGTGCTCACGCCTGAAAACCGGACGTCGCATCGGCGAGCGTACCTGGATGCAATCCGCGCGTATCACACCGAGGGCAGGCCCGCCCGGACGTGGCCGCTCCCATTTCTCGTCCGCCGGACCGCGCACCACCTCATGGACCATGCCTGGGAGATGGAGGACCGCGACCTCGGAGCGTGAAAGCGCTGCGAGCCTTCTCGCGGCAACGTCCATCGGCCCGGCGATGGGCGCACGTTCGCTCAGGAGCCTTCGGCCGCCGCCACGAGGGCCGCGGCTCGCCGCCCGATCCGAGCGAGCAATCCCGACTCGAACGCGCCCGCGATCGAACCCTCCGAGAACCGGTCCGACCGAACGATCGCGGTCAGCAGGCGACTCAGCTGATCGGCCGTGGCGGTCGCGATCGCATCCGGATCGTCGCGGAGACGACGGCCCTCCGGCTCGTCGAGCCAGGAGCACCAGTCGAATACGCTGATCCAGCGTCCTGCCGCCACGGCCGCCAGGAAGGCTTCCCCGACCGGCCCGAACACGTAATACCCGAGGCTTCCGACGCCGTCGCGCGGCGCGGGGACCTCCCAGTGCCCGAAGTCTGCCGCCGGCGACTCGAGGAGTGGCGCCAGATCGGCGAGCGCGCGAAGTCGATCCATCCTGGAACAAGATAGTGGACCCACCCGGACCTGAGCCGCCGGACCTTGCGTCGACCTGGATCGCGGTGGAGACGCGTTGGCGTCATGATGGCCGCTCCGGGGACGCGGCAATCGGAGGGGCATGGCCATGGCACGCGAGCGACACGAATCGAGCGTGACTTCAGTTTCGTGGATTCCGTCGGAGGCGATCGAGGGGTTGTCGAAGATCCCGTTCGAGATGGGAGTGACTCACTACGACCAGCCGCCGCCTGATCGCCTGGTGGACCTCGAGGAGCTTCGGCGCACCGACCGCTGCCGCGAGGCAAACGAGCTCCGCGCGTTCGTCGAGGTCGAGGATGGCCGGATCGTCGGCAACGGCTACCTCGGCCGGGGCCACATCGGAGCCACGACCGTTCGGATCGGCCCGGCGGCGATCCGATTTCCGGCCCTCCACATGCCCGACATCCAGCAGCCCCCGGAGGCCGGACCAACCTCGGTCACGTTCGTCCAGACCGTCGGTGGTCGGATGGGAATTCCGACGCCCCGGCCGGTCGCGCGCAAGCCGTTCATCCAGTTCTGGCCGTCATTGGCGTGGACGACGCTCGAGCTGACGATCAACGCGGACGGCTCGGCCGCCCATCGGCTCGTCGGAGCCAGTCCGTTCCCGCGTCACTGGATCTACGACGAGGATGGGATCCTCGTCGAGAAGTCGGGCGTGGTCGACTTCAGCAAGTGGGCCGGCGAGGCGTTTGGCGCCCGCACGCCCTGGGGCGAGGTCGACTCGCCGGCCGTCGTCAGCGCGGTCGAGTCCGAGCTCGAGCGCGCGATGTCGGCGCAGATCATGCAGAAAGGAGCCAAGCCTGCAGTCCGCCAGCTCGCCGAAGGAGCGACGTTGACGACGCAGGGTGAGGCGGCGACCGAGGTCTACCTGATCCTCGACGGTGTCTTCGCCGTGGAGGTGAACGGCGAGCCGATCGCCGAGATCGGTCCCGGCGCGGTGGTCGGTGAGCGCGCCGCGCTCGAGGGCGGGGTTCGCACCGCCACGCTCCGGGCGGTCACGAAGGCCCGGGTAGCGGAGGCCGCGCCCGGCCAGCTCCGACCGGTCGAGATGGACATGCTGGCCGAGACGCACCGCCGTGAGCACGCCGACGCGTGAATCGATCTGGACGGCACGGCTATGCAGTCGGCCGTGACGCGCCGCGACCGTTGATCGGACCGAACGAGGCGAGCGCAATCAGGATCGTGCCCGCGAACGAGGCATTCAGCGAGGAACTGCTCGCCATCTTCGGCAACCGCGGCTACCCGGCCTACTGCCAATGCCAGAAGCTCAAGTTCAAGAATTGGGCAGAGCGGAAGGCGACCTCCGTCTCGGAGCGCATGGAACGCTTGCAGGAGCAGACCCATTGCGGGTATCCGAGCGCGCGCACGACGAGCGGCCTCGTCGCCTACCTCGACGATGAGCCCGTCGGCTGGTGCGCGGTCGAGCCCCGCATCGCGTACAACTTTCGGCACAGCCCGGTCCCGTGGAAGGGGCGCGACGAGGACCGGGCCGACGACGGCGTCTGGGCGGTCACCTGCTTCGTCACCCGGGCGGGATTCCGGCGACGGGGCGTCAGCCGGGCCCTCGCCCGCGCGACGGTCGACTTCGCCCGGGACCGCGGCGCGCGCGCTCTCGAGGGCTACCCCATGCTCGTCGAGCCGGGCGAAGAGATCACGTGGGGCGAGAACAATGTCGGCGTCCGGAGCATCTTCGCCAACGCCGGCTTCGAAGAGATCAGCCACCCGACCCTGCGACGGGTCGTGATGCGGATCGACTTCTAGGTCGCCCCGTCTCGCTCGTCGCGGACGACCTCGTCCATTCATATCCCGCGCTGCGGGCGGGCTGAGGGCTCCGAACAGCGCCGGCCGGTCGGAGTCGCAGATCGGCTTCGCCGGCAGTGACAGACCGGCGTGGCCTAGCTGCCGCCTCCCTCCCACACTCCGCCGGCCAGGACGGTGGTGCGAAACGCATAGCGATCGCCACGGTTCAGGTGCCGGGCGAACTCGAACGGCTCGCCGTACTGGTCGAACACGGTCTCGGACAGCTCCAGGAGCGGGTCACCGGCGGTGAGCCCGAGGAGGTCCGCGGTCCGTTCGTTGGTCGAGGTGGCCCGCAGGAGGCACTCGGCCCGTGAGGGTGCGATCCCCTTGATCTCGCGGATCGTCTGATAGAGCGAGCGACCGGAGAAGTCCAGCCCGACCAGGCCCGGGATCAGCGACGGCACGAGGACCGAGAGATCGAGCGACAACGGCGCGGACTCGACGATCCGGACCCGTTCCAGCTCGAACACTTGGCTGCCGAGCGGGATCCGGAG
>JACDAH010000407.1 GCA_013695505.1 Chloroflexota bacterium
GCCGCGAAGGCCGGCCTGATCGGGCTGACGAAGGCGACCGCCCGCGAGCTTGCGTCTCGGTCGATCACCTGCAATGCGGTCGCGCCGGGCTTCGTCCTGACCGAGCTGACCCAGGATCTTCCCGAGGCCCTCCAGGCCCAGATCACCGCCGCGACACCGCTCGGGCGATTCGGCACGACCGAGGAGGTCGCGAACGCGGTCGCGTTCCTGGCCAGCGACGATGCCGCGTTCATCACCGGGCAGGTCCTCGCCGTCGACGGCGGCCTGGTGATGATGTAGGGACGTCGCCCTCGTCACGGCAGGTGGCACAGCGCTCCGAGCCCAAGGCCTCGCCGCGACGCCACGGCCGACCGTTCCACGGACGGCGATGAGGCCGGATTCGCGCAAGGAGTGCACACGGCACGGCCGTTCCACGCCCGTTCCACGCCCCGACACGCTGGCGTCAGGGACCGGGCGCCGTGCGCCTGGCAGCCGAGGAGCGGAATGGCACGGGGCACGGTGCTAGTCTCGGGTCGATGCAGATCCGCCAGTTCCGGGTCGAGGGGCTCGGCCACCTCTCGACCCTGATCGCCGACGAAAGCGCGGGAGTCGCCGCGGTCGTCGACCCGCGCCGTGACATGGACGTCTACCTCGCGGCGGCCCGCGAGCTCGATGTCCGGATCAGCCACGTGGTCGAGACCCATCTCCACAACGACTACGTCTCGGGCGGCCGCGATCTCGCGACATTGACGGGCGCCCGCCACGTCATCGGCGCCGGCGCGGAGCTCCGTCATGAGCATGGCCCGGTCCGCGACGGCGAATCATTCGACGTCGGGTCGCTCCGGTTCACGACCCGCGATACGCCCGGCCACACCCCGGAGCACGTCGCGTACGCGGTTGCCGAGACGGCCCGCGGCCAGGATCCGGCCCTGCTGTTCAGCGGCGGGTCGCTGCTCGTCGGCGCGGTCGGTCGGACGGATCTGCTCGGCCAGGAGCATGCCCACGAGTACGCCCGGGCGATGCACCGCAGCATCCGGGACGTCGTGATGGGCCACGAGGATCACGTAATCGTCCACCCGACCCACGGCGCGGGCTCCCTCTGCGCGGTCGGGATCGCGAGCACCCCATCGACGACGATCGGCTACGAGCGGCGCCACAACCCGCTGGTGTCCATCGCCGATGTCGAGGTGTTCGCGAAGCGGCTCCTCCGCGGCCAGCCGGCGGTCCCGCGCTACTTCGCCCGGATGCGCCCGCTCAACCAGGCCGGCCCCCCATTGCTGGGTGGTCGCGTCCCGGAACCTCGGCCGCTGAGCCTTGCGGAGACGCAGGGCGAGCTCGCAACAGGGGCCCTGCTCCTCGACCTCCGGCCGCCCGCGGACCACTCGGTGGTCCATGCCGCCGGCTCGCAGTCGGTTCCCCTCGGCCCGTCGTTCGGGACGTGGCTCGGCTGGGTCGTCGACCCGGATCGGCCGCTCGTGCTGGTCCTCGAGCGACCCCAGGACTGGGACGAGGCCATCCGCCAGGCGCTCCGCATCGGTGCCGAGGGATCGATCCGCGGCCACCTCCGCGGCGGGTTCGGGTCGTGGGCCGACGGCGGAGCGCCGCTCGAGTCGACCGGCCGGCTGAACGTCGACGAGCTCGCCGACCGCCTCGATCATGCGTCGGCGGCCGACAGGCCGCTCGTCATCGACGTCCGCCAGGCCAGCGAGTACGAGGCGTTCCACGTACCGGGCAGTATCCATATCGCGGCGGGCTCGCTGCCCGACCGGCTGGCCGAGCTTTCGCAGAACCAGCCGGTCGTCACGATCTGCGCGGCGGGGCTCCGTGCCGGCGTCGCCGCGTCGATCCTGCGGAGCTCGGGCTTCGAGGACGTGTCGTGGGTCGCATCCGGCGTCCCCGCCTGGCGCGCAGCCGGCCATCCGACCGTCCGCGGCGACCAGCCAACTCGGACGCCGGCGAGCCCTCGCTCACACGGTGGCCCGTCCGCGGCGCCCGAGCCCGAATCGGGCGCCACGGCCGACTGACCGCAAGGGTCGCGGTCCCTCCCCCACGGGCGATCCCCGATGTCGTTCGACCCGGTCCGGGCGGTACCTTCGCCTCGATCGGCCTGACGTCTGGTCGGCGGAGACGCCACACGGGGCGTGGGAATGTTTCACCTGGACATGAGCGCACATCCGCCCAACCGAGCGCGTCCCCAAAACGCGCGTGCCGTCGGACCGCGCCCAGCGCGACGACGGACCTTCGACGCGTCCGCGTCGCCCATGATCGCCAGCGTCTCGTCGCCCGTCGCAACCCCCGTCGTGTTTGCCGGCGCGCCGGCCACCGGCGAGGGCACGCCGGCTGCCAGCCCGCTTCATCCCGCCGACGAGTCGATCGCCGCCCTGTTCGCCCGCCAGCTCGAGGTCCTCCAGGCCGCATCGGCTCGATTGAGCCGCGCCGAGGGCACGGAGGCGGTCGGACGCGCGATCGTCGAGGAGACCGGCCGGATCATCGACTATCACAACGCCCGGGTGTACGTCCTCGAGCCCGGCGGCGACCTCGTCCCGATCGCGTTCGAGGGACGGGTGGGCGCCTACGAGCAGGTCGATCTGGAGCTGCTCCGGACTCGACTCGGGGTCGGGTTCACCGGCTGGGTCGGGCTCCATGGCGAGCCGCTCCTCGTTCCCGATGCAAACGACGACCCACGCGGCGCCTCGATCCCAGGTACTGACGACGTCGACGAATCGATGCTGGTCGTGCCGATGCGCTACGACGACGTGGTGGTCGGCGTCATCACCCTTTCGAAGCTCGGCCTCAACCAGTTCGCCGGGCATGACCTGCGTCTGCTCTCGATCCTCGCGGATCAGGCAGCCACCGCTCTCGAATCGGCCCGGAACCTCGCCCGCAGCCATGCCCTCGCAGGCGAGCTCCGGCTCCTGCTCGATGTGAGCAGCGAGCTTGCGGTCATCCTCGACCAGCGGGAGGTCGCCAACGTCCTCGCCGGCCATCTCGCCCGCGTCCTGTCCGTCGAGGAGTGCGCGATCTCGTGGTGGGATCGGGCGAACGATCGCGTCAAGACCCTCGGCTACTATCCGCCCCAGCCGGTCGACGTGCTCACGCCGTACTTCGACATCGGCTCCTATCCGCAGACCAAGCACGTCCTCGAGGACCAGGCGACCGAGCTGATCGACGCCGACGATCCCGGCGCTGATCCGGCCGAGGTCGCGCTCCTCCGCGCCGATGGCTACCGCGCCCTCGTGATGCTGCCGCTCGTCGCCTCCGGCGAATCGATCGGTCTTGCCGAGCTCATCTCGATGCTTCCGATCGCTCTCGACGACGAACGCCTCAATCTCGCACGGACGATCGCCAACGAGGCCTCGATCGCGCTCGAGAACGCCCGGCTGTACGAGGAGGCCCGGGCGCTCGCCGACCGCGACCCGTTGACCGGCTTCTTCAATCACCGCTACCTGCACGAGCGGTTCGGTCAGGAGGCCGTCCGGGCCCGGCGCAGTCGTCGGCCGCTGAGCCTCCTGATGCTCGACCTGGACGACTTCAAGCTCGTCAACGACACGTTCGGTCATCTCCGTGGCGACGACGTCCTGCGCTGGACCGCCGACCTCATCCGGAGCACCCTCCGAGCGTCCGACGTCCCGGCTCGCTACGGCGGTGACGAGTTCGCGATCCTCCTGCCGGACGCCGATCACGACGAGGCCGTGGCCACGGCCGCCCGCCTGACCGAGGCGTTCGCCCAGTCCGCGTTCGCCCGGGACGGCCGCCCGGCGGTCCAGGTCGGCGCGTCCATCGGCAGCGCGACCTTCCCGGCCGATGGCCGGACCGCGGCCGAGCTCATCGCGGTCGCGGACGCCGGGCTGTATCGGATGAAGCGCTCGACCCGCCAGGCCGAGGAGGCACTCGGGGCCTGACGGACGCCGCTGGCCCGGTGACCCGGTCGGTGCCCTGGAATCGCCGTGCCGGGTCCTGGTGCGCGCGACTCGCCGCTCGGCGGCGATCATCGGTCGGCGGTCGCCGCGACACGCTTGGCCAAAGGTACTGGTCCGGTCGCTCCGGAAGTACCACCCCGCCGACTTGCGGCGAAGCCCACCGGACCGGCATGCTGATCCCCGAACGTGACGCCACCGACCGAGCGCCATCCAGTCCTGCCAGCGGAGGATCCCCGGATCCACCGGTCATGGCTCGTCTTCGTCGGAACGTTCTCGCTTCTCGGCCTGATTGCCGTGGCCCGGCTGGGGACCGCCGAGACGATCGACTGGGTGACGGCCCTCCTGCTGGTCGCTGTCGGGGTCGCCGCGGTCCGTCATCGGTTCGCCGTGCGCGACCTCGAGACCGGCCGCCGCACGGAGGCCGAGAGCTTCGCCCGGATCCTCCAGGGTCTGTCGCGCTCGATCTCGCCCGACGCGATCGTCGGCGCCATCGTCGACGAGCTGGGGGCGGGCACCGGTGCCGACCACATCGTGATCGTCCGTCGCCGGCCGGACGCCCGCGTCCTCGAGGCAACGCTCGTCAACGCCCGGACGGGCGGCTCGACCTCGTCGACGCTCTTCCCGATCAGCGATCTGGAGGATCCGGCCGTGTCGGCCGATGGCGAGATCGATCGGGACCCGGTGGCCGTCCCGATCGAGGTCCACGAGCAGCCGGCGCACGAACTCGTGGGGATGGTCGGCGTCGCCCCCGGTGCCCCGGCCGGCGTCGCCGCCGGCGTCAACCTCGGTGTCGCGGTTCCCGGCCCGTCCTCCGCCGCGTCACCGCCGATGGCTTCACCACGCCTCGATGCCGCGGCCGTCGGCGTCCTCGGAAG
>JACDAH010000312.1 GCA_013695505.1 Chloroflexota bacterium
TCCGGAGCCTGTTCGAGCGGCTGCCGACCCGAAGTCTCGACGAAGCGGACTGGCGCCCGCTGGATCCCGACGGCGACAGCCTCCGCGACGTCGACCGACCCGAAGACTTGCCCCGGGCGTGAGTCGCAGAGCCACCATTGAGGCGGCTCCATCCCTTCGGCGTTCCCCGGGAACCTTGCGCCCGTCAGGCGCGGAATCGGGCAAACAACGGGGAATCGGGGGCGGGCGGGGGCAGCGGGCGAACCCTCAGCTGCCGGCATCCGCCTCGAACACGGCGACCCCGCCGACGAACGTCGCGAGCACCTTGCCGTCGCCGATCGGCCCTGCATCGAGCGCGAACAGGTCGCGATCGATCACCGCCAGGTCGGCGAGCTTGCCGGCCTCGATCGAGCCCGTCTCGAAATCGAGGTGATTCACGTACGCCGAGCCGGCGGTGAACGCCCGGATCGCCTCGGCGAGGGTCAGCGCCTGGTCGGGCAGAAACGGCCGGCGGAGCCCCCGCGACTCGTCCGCGACGCGGGTCACGGCAACCTCCATCTCCAGCAGCGGATCCGGGGTGGACACGCTCCAGTCGGAGCCCATCGCGAGCCGGGCACCGGCCGAGAGCAGGGATCGGAACGGATACTGCCAGGTCGACCGCTCGGGACCGAGGAACGGGATCGTCAGCTCGTCCATCTGGGCTTCGTGGCAGGCCCAGTACGGCTGGGCGTTGGCGACGACGTGGAGTTCGGCGAACCGCGCCACGTCGTCGGGGTGGATCACCTGGATGTGCGCGATGTGCGGACGCGTATCGGTGTGGCCGTTGGCAACCCGCGCCGCGGCGACGGCGTCCAGACACTCGCGGACGGCCCGGTCGCCGATGGCATGGAAGTGGGGCTGGAGGCCGGCAGCGTCGAGGCGGGTCACCCAGCCGGGCAGCCGCTCCGGATCGATGAAGCTGATCCCGCGGTTCTCGGTCGGCCGGCCGTCGGGCCCGAGATAGGGCTCGATCATCGCGCCGGTGAATGTCTCGAGAACGCCGTCCTGCATCAGCTTGACGCTGTTCGCCCGGACACGCCCCACGGAGCCCGTTCGCGATCGCTCGATCAGCTCGTCGACCTGGTCGTCGCCGCGTTCCCGATCCCACCACATCGCGAGCTCGATTCGCGCCGTCAGCCAGCCCGCCTCCGCGGCGGCCCGATAGACAGCCTGGTCCTCCGGCCGGGCGATCGCGTCCTGCCAGGCCGTGATCCCGAGCGAGTGGAGGTACGACTGCGCCAGGCGAAGGCCGTCGGCCATCTGCTCCCGGGTCGTCACGGGCATCAGCCGCTCGGCCGCCGCGGCGGCCCCCTCGTGGAGCGTCCCGGTCGGCGTCCCGTCGGGGTCGCGCTCGATCCGGCCATCTGTCGGGTCCGGCGCGTCGCGGTCAATACCGGCAAGCTCGAGCGCCTTCGTATTCACCCAGGTGGAGTGCCCATCGCGGTTCGGGAAGATCGCGGGCCGGTCCGACACGATCCCGTCGAGGTCCTCGCGGCGCGGCGTCCCGTTCGCGAAGTCGGCCATGTACCAGCCGCTGCCGATGATCCAGGGGTCATCCGGGTGGGCGGCGACGAACGACCGGATCGTGGCCAGCACGCCGTCACGGCCGCGGGCCTGGCGGAGGTCACACTGAAGCCTGTCGACGCCCGCGGAGATCGGGTGGATGTGGGCGTCCTGGAAGCCCGGGAGCAGCAGCCGGCCGGCGAGGTCGACGACCCGGGTCCCGGGTCCGACAAGCTCGTCGATCTCGGCCACGGATCCGACCGCGACAATGCGCTCGCCGCGGACCGCGACAGCCTCCGCGCGTGGCCGGGTCGGGTCGACGGTGTGAACGTGACCGCCGCGGAAGACGAGGTCGGCGGGGTCTCGGGTGTTGGTCATGGGTCGAGGATGACAGCGCGACGGTGCCCGGCGGCCCGCGGCCCGGACCGCGGGACGGGTCCTCCCAGCGGCGACCTGGCGGGCGGCCTATGCTCGGCGCCATGACGACCGTTGAGCTCATCCACGCCGGCTACATCCGCGCCGACAGCCGAGTCGGCAGCAGCATCAGCTTGATCCGCGACGGCGAGGCGATCATCATCGCGGACCCCGGTCTCGTCGCAGACCAGGCCCGGATCCTGGAGCCGCTCGCCGCCCGCAGCGTCGCCCCCGAGTCCGTGACCCACGTCTTCCTGAGCCATCACCATCCCGATCACACGATGAACGCCGGCCTCTTCCCGAACGCCGAGGTCGTCGACTTCTGGGCGCGCTACCGGAACGACCTGTGGCTTGGCCACGACGGCGACGGCTGGCAGATGACCGAGCATGCCCAGCTCTGGCTGACGCCGGGCCATTCGAACGAGGATGCGTCCCTGATCGTCCGGGCCGACGACGGTGTCTATGCCTTGACCCACCTCTGGTGGCGCCAGGACCGGACGCCCGAGATCGACCCGTACGCGCCGGATCAAGTGGTGCTCGAGACCAACCGGGCCCGTGTCCTGGCCGTGGCGGACATCGTCATCCCCGGCCACGGCGAGGCGTTCCGCGTCGATCGATAGCGGTCCCGCCCGCACCCCTCGACCGCGGCGGCGATGGGGCGGGTCCTTACGCCCGCGTCGCCACGATGTTCAGCCGCACGTAGTCGATCACGGGCTCGGGCAGGCGCCCGGCCACCTCGTGGACGAAGGCGTCGCGGTCACGTGCCGGCAACCGGGCAAGGTGGCCACCGAGGATGACCGTCCGGAGGAAGGTCTTGAGCTGCTCGCCGGGCTCGAACCGGGTCGGCTCGGGCTGGAGCCAGGTCTGGATCTCCGTGAACCCCGAGGCCGTGAGCCGAGCGGTGGTCGCCTCGGGCGTCGCGAAGGTCTTGTCGCCGAGCCAGCCGTCACCGGTTGTGCCCAGAACCGCCATGACCGACGCGATGTTGCCCGCTCCGCCGCACTGGGCGACGAGACGGCCGCCCGGCCGGATGACCTCAGCCAGATTCCGGAAGAGCGCATCGTGGTCGAGAACCCAGTGGAACGTCGCTGTCGAGAGGATGGCATCGACCAGGACGTCCCCGGGCAACGCGAATGGCCGGCCGAGGTCCGTCACCAAATAGTCGATCCGATCACCGAACCGGCCCAGCCGGCGGCGGGCCTCGGCGACCATCGACGGCGAGGCATCGAGCGCCACCACCCGTCCGCGGGGAAGGCGTTCGGCCAGCAGCTCCGTGACGCGGCCACTGCCGCAACCGGCGTCGAGGACGGTCTCGATGCCGGTCAAGGGCAGTCGCTCGAGCACGGCGCGGCCCCAGCGCGTCTGGGGGTCGGCCACCCGATCGTATGTGGCGGCGTCCCAGTCGCGCGGCAGGTCCATTCGGCGAGTATGAGGTCGAACGATCATCGGGCCTAGTTTCTGCGGCCTCGCGTCGCTACCCTAGGAGCCGTTGGGGATTCCAACCGCCACGTTGGCGGATCAGCACAGGGAGTGGATGTGGCGCAACTTCAGGAGGTCTGGAACAAGTTCAACCCGCGCGAGCGACTGACGGCGATCGGGGCAGGCCTGATCATCCTCGGCTGGATCGTCGGCCTGGTGTCGTACGGCGTCGGCTCAAGCACTCTCGCCCTCATCGGAGCGCTGGCGGTCCTCGGCATCCTCTATGTCAAGTATTCGCCCGGAATGAAGGTCAATTGGCCCGCCGACGTGTCCCTGATCATCCTCGTGATCGGTGCGATCGTCGCGCTCCTCGTGCTTGTCGATGCCCTCCAGATCGTCCGGTTCCTGGGGCTGGCCAGCTACTTCGGTGTGGGCCTGATCCTCACCCTGCTTCTGACAGTGGCAGGAGCGGCTCTCATGGTCTGGGGCGCCTGGCAGGAGTACCAGGTCGTGAAGCCCACGATCCCGAACTTCGGCGGGAGCGGGACCTCCACAGCTGGGGCCCCGCCTCCGGCAGCGCCGATCGCGCCGACCGAGCCACCGGCAGCGCCCGCCCCGGGCAACATCCACGAGGCGCCGCCCGCGCCACAGGCACCGCCCGCCCCGGGCAACATCGACGAGGCGCCGCCCGCCTGACCATCATTCGCTGTCCATCGTTCGAACCGGGCGGGCCCAACCGCCCGGTTCGCCATTCCGGCGAGGGTCGACACCGCGGGTTCGACGTGACGGGGGCGGCGAGGCCGCGGCCGGGCGCCGAGCTTCGCCGGGATCGATCAGGCAGCGACGCCGGCCCCATCTTCGGCTCGTCTGGTGGGCTTCGCGCTCGAGCGCAGGCCGATGACCGACGTGAGCGAGCCGGCGGCCATCAGCCCGGCCGTGACCAGGGCGGCGAGGTGGAAGGCCTCGACCGAGGCCCGCTTCGCGGCGGCGACCGTCTCGGGCGGCGTGCCGGCCGCCGGCGGGTTCAGCGGCGAGATCGAGGCCCGGGTCGCCGGATCGACCGGATCGAGACCGGGCACCTGCGCGGCAAGGGTCCCGTAGAAGGACGCCGTGATCGCCACGAAGATCAGCGCACCGAGCAGCGGCTGGCCGACCCGTGACAGGGCGTTGTTGATCGCCGATCCGAGGCCCGAGTTGCGACCCGGGATCGAGCCCATCAGCGTGCTCGTCAGCGGTGCCACGACCATCGCCATCCCGAGCCCGAACGCGATCGTCGATGGCAGGACGTCGATCACGACGTCGATCGGGGGGATGAGCGTCCCAGGCTTGCCGAGCTCCGCCAGCCACGGCTTGGTCGTCGCCGGCAGCCGCACCAGCCAGAGCTGGCCAGCGCCAACCACCAGCGGTCCCGCAACGAGGAAGATCCGCGCCCCGAACCGGGCTGTCAGCTCGCCGACGCGAGCCGACAGCAGGCTCAGCAGGAGTCCGGCGGGCAGCCCGACGATCGCCGCGCCCGTCGCGGTGTAGCCGAGCGTCCCCTGATAGAGCAGGGCTGTGTAAGTGAACGAGACATAGAGCGCGCCGTAGATCAGGAATGTCGCGAGGTTGATCGTCGCGAAGTCGCGGTTCCGGAACAGGGACAACGGCACGAGGGGATCGGGCCGGATCGCCATCAGGATCGGAAAGAGGACGAAGCAGACGGCCCCGATGGCGAGGACGATCCATGCCGTCTGGTCGGTCCACTGCGAGTCCTGGCCGCGGATCGCCCCGAACGCAAGGCCGCCGACCGCAACCGCGCCGACGAGCGATCCGAGCCAGTCGAAGTGTCCGCTCGCGTCAGAATCGCGTGACTCCTCGACGTGGCGGATCGCCGCCCACAGGGCGATGATCACGAGGGGAACATTGATCAGAAAGGCCAGGCGCCAGGTCAGGTTGTCCACGAGCAGGCCCCCGA
>JACDAH010000328.1 GCA_013695505.1 Chloroflexota bacterium
ATCCTTCGCGACGGGCGGGTGATCCGGACCGGGCCCGCCGCGGCCGAGACCGAGAACAGCCTGGTGGTCGGGATGCTGGGCCGGCCGGCGGGCAAGGTCTACCCGGAGAAGCGCCTCGTGACCGGCCTCGCACCGGCGGTGCTGACGGTCCACGGCCTGTCCGCGCCCGGCGTGCACGATGTCTCCTTCGAGCTTCGCGCGGGAGAGATCGTCGGCCTGGCCGGGCTCGTCGGCGCCGGTCGATCCGAGCTCGCCCGGGCCGTCTATGGCGCCGCCGCGACCAGCGCCGGCGAGGTCCGGATCGGGACGTCGCCCATCCGCGGATCGCCGGCGATCGCGCTCCGGACCGGCGTCGCCTTCATCCCCGAGTCTCGCAAGGACGACGGTCTGCTCCTGGGCCGGCCGATCCGCGAGAACGTCAGCCTGACGAGTCTCGATCGCCTCCGCCGCTTCGGGCTGGTCCGGACCGGCGCGGAACGAGCCCGGGTGGGCGCGGCCCTCGGCCGGGTCAGCGCCGCACCGACCCAGGGGGCGAACGCGGGGTCCCTGTCCGGTGGCAACCAGCAGAAGCTCCTGTTCGCCCGGGCGTTGATGATCCGACCGGGCATCCTGATCGCCGACGAGCCGACCCGCGGCGTTGACGTCGGTGCCAAGCAGGACCTCTACGCCCTGCTCGTGTCGCTGGCGGCCGACGGACTCGCGGTGCTCCTGATCTCCAACGAGATCGAGGAGATCCTCGGTCTGTCGCACCGGGTCCTCGTCATGCGTTCCGGCAGGCTCGTCGCCGAATTCGCCGGCCCGGAGATGACCGAAGAGGCGATCCTCGGTGCCGCATTCGGGGCCGCCGCCCCGACCGCCGCATGAGCGCGCCCGCGAAGCCGACCGGCGGCGCTGTCGCTTCGACGGTCGCTGTCCGGATCGGCGGCCTCATCGGTCGGGCCGGGATCTTCATCCCGTTCGCGATCGCGTTCGCGGCCCTGAGCCTCGTGAGCCCGTCGTTCCTGCGGTTCCAGAACCTGACCAACATCCTCGACCAGCAGTCGGGGATCATCATCGTGGCCTGCGCCGGAGCGCTCGTCCTGATCGCCGGGGGCATCGACCTCTCGATCGGCGCCACGTACGGTCTGGCTGGAGCGGTCTCGCTCATCGCCGCGTCCAGCGTCCCGACGCCCGTCGCGATCCTCGCCGGCATCGGCGTCGGGCTCGTCGTCGGCATCGTCAACGGCGTGATCGTCACCCGCTTCCGGATCAACGCGCTCATCGGGACGCTGGCGATGTCGTTCGTCATCAGCGGCATCGCGGCGATCGTGACCAAGGGCAACCTGGTCGTCGCCTTCGACCACCCGGACTTCCAGCGGTTCGCGGCGACCAAGATCATCGGCGTCACGAGCGCCGCCTGGATGATGGTGATCCTGGCGATCGGCGCGACGATCCTGCTCAGTCGAACGACGTTCGGTCGGTACGTCTACGCCACCGGCGGCAACCCCCAGGCGGCCCGTCTCGGGGGGGTGCGGGTCAACGGCATCCGGATCGCGACCTTCGCGTTGAGCGGCACGGCGGCGGCCCTCGCAGGCACCATCGACTCGTCGCGCGTCCTCAGTGCGCAGGCGACCGGTGGACAGTTCCTGACCTTCACCGTCCTGACCGGCATCATCGTTGGCGGCACGAGCATCCTCGGCGGCGAGGGCTCGATCCAGCGGACGGTTCTGGGCTGCCTGTTCGTGGCCCTCATCGCGAACGGCTTCAACCTGCTCGGCCTCGACCCGTTCTATCAGCAGGTCACTCTCGGTGTCATCCTGTTGCTGGCGGTCGGCGTCGACGCCTGGTCGCGTCGGTTCGAGTAGGCCGGGCACGGAGCACGCCAGATGCACTACGTCGGTCACATCGACTGGTCGTTCGCCGACCAGCCCGCCCCCGCCGGCGCCACGTCGTCAGGCATGGCGCGGCAGCGCATCGTGGGTCCCGATCAAGGCGCCGTCCACACCGATCTCGCGGTCGTCGCGCTCCAGCCCGGTGGCTGGCTCGCGCCCCATGTGCACTCCTTCGAGGAGGCGTTGTACGTCCTGGACGGGGAGCTCCTGATCCAGCTCGGCGGCGACACGCATCGGCTGGTGTCGGGCGATTTCGCGTTGATCCCGACCGGCCTCCGTCACGGCCTCGGCAACGCGAGCGAGGCCGTCACACGTCTGCTCTCGCTCAACTCACCGCAACGGCTGCCGCCCGACGGGTCGCGTCGCGACACCTGGTTCGAGGCGCCCGGTGACCTCGCGGTGATGGATGCAGCGGCCCGCCGCCCGCCATGGGGCGACCCGACGCTCCGGCTGGTCGGCCACTACGACGGGACGCCCCCGCAGCTCGAGGCGCTCGTGGTCCGCGATGCGGCGCGTGGCCGGGCGCCGGCCGGGATGGACACCGCGATCCTGGCGTACAGCGGGATCTCGGTGAAGATGCTCGTCGATCGGGTCTTCGGGGCGGACCACGTGACGATGTTCACGGTCGACTACGAGGTCGGCGGATCTGCCCAGCAGCACGATCACCCGTTCGAGGAGGCGTACGTCTTCCTCGCGGGCGAGATCGAGGCCGAGCTCGACGGCGAGCACCATGTCCTGCACCCCGGTGACGTCGTCTTCGCCGGGGTCGGGTCGGTCCACGGGTTCTACAACGTCGGGTCAGAGCGCGTTCGCTGGATCGAGACCCAGGCGCCGCAGCCGCCGGCCCGCCATGCCTATCGCTGGAGCCCGAGCTGGGAGCGATATGAAGCGACGCACAGGGAGAACACGATATGACCGGCACCGCAACGAAGGGAGCCGTTGTCGTCGTCGGCGGCACCCGAGCCATCGGGCAGGAGATCGCACGGCACTACGCGTCCCGCGGCGAGACCGTGGTCCTGAGTGGCCAGGATCCGGCGAGCGCCGCCCGGGCCGTCGCCGAGGTCGGTGGGTCGACCACCGGACTTGCCTTCGACCTGGCCGAGCCGACCTCGATCGCGCCGGCCCTGGCCGCCATCGGCCCGGTTCGGAGGCTCGTGCTGGCGGCCATCGATCGCGACCAGAACAGCGTGGCCGAGTACGACATCGCGAATGCGATCCGGCTCGTGACGATGAAGCTCGTCGGGTACACCGAGGTCGTCCACGCGCTTCATTCGCGGCTCGCCGCGGATGCCTCGATCGTGCTCTTCGGCGGGATGGCCAAGGAGCGGCCCTATCCGGGTTCGACGACCGTCACGACGGTCAACGGCGGCGTCGTCGGGCTGACCCGGACGCTGGTCGAGGAGCTTCGGCCGCGCCGGGTCAACTCGCTCCACCCGGGTGTCGTCGGCGACAGTCCGTACTGGGCGGAGAAGCCGGCGGCGATCGAGAAGTACGCGGCCCAGACGCCGATCGAGCGCCTCACCACCATGGCCGAGATCGTCGACGCCGCGGTCTTTCTCCTCGAGAACACCGGCGTCAACGGCGTGGACCTGATCGTCGATGGCGGCTGGCACTGCCGCTAGGGCGCCCGGTCCTATGATCAGGGTCTGAAATCCGCTGAATCCGCTGGATGAAACGAAGGGTGCGCGTGGCCACGGCTCGACCCACCAGGAATGGCAGGCTCGATTATCCGGAGATGGGCGAGCGGCTGCGCGAGGCGCGACAGGCCCGGGCGCTCAGTCTGCGCGTCCTGGCCGAGCGGCTCGGGGTCTCGCCGAGCCTGATATCGCAGATCGAAACGGGCCGGGCCAATCC
>JACDAH010000331.1 GCA_013695505.1 Chloroflexota bacterium
AGGCTCCGGAGCGTGGTCTGTCCGTCGAGGTCGTAGCTGTTGATCGACGAACCCGCGGCCAGGCCGGTGAAGAAGCCGTACCGGCCCGACGATGCGCGATCGGCCTGGATTCGGATTCCGTTGTAGGTCGTCGGCGATGGGTCACCACGGGCGAAGCGTCCGACCGTCGCGGTATCGGTCCCGTCCGGGTTGACCGTCCAGCCGCGGGCGATCTCCATGTCGTCGTAGAACGGCCCGCAGAAGGACATCGCCTGGTCGATCGCGCCGTACGGGCAGCCGGCGGCGGAGATGGCATACAGGAGCGCGGTCCGATTGGCGGACGTCGCGGCGTCGATTGTCTCGTCGGCCGGGTAGTGGTCGCCCCAGACTGTCCCGCTCTCCGGCGGATACAGCTCCCACGTGAAGGAGAAGATTCGCTGGGTTCCATAGAGCCAGTCGATCTGGTCGCCGTCGGTGATGTACAGATCGCTCGACTGCTCGGCGTGATAGCCGTTCCGGGAGGCCATCCCGCGACCGAGGGCCACGAAGGTGCTGTAATCGATCGATGTCATGTCCGTCGGGAGGTTGGCCTTCGTGTAGCCATAGGGCCAGAGGACCAGCTTGCCATTCGTGTGGAGCGTGATGTGGAGCTTGATCTGCTGGATCCCGCCGATGCGCCGGCTCAGGACGAAGTCGCGGACGGCCCGCGTCTCGGGGGCCGAGTACGCCTTGGGCCCGCGATAGGTGATCGACGACGGGTTTCCCGACGAGCCGCCGCAGCAGGCCCATCGATATCCGTAGTTCCGGTTGATGTCGGTCCCGATCGCGCTCGTGCCGGCGTTCGGCTGGCGGTTCTTCCGCCACGCGCAATACGGCGGGTGGCTGCTGTTGGCGCAGGTGAGGTCGTATTCGAACCCGTCGGGGTTGACCGCGAAGATGATGTAGATCTCGCGGATGTTGACGAGGTTGGTGATCTGGGTGTTCGTGCCGTAGTTGTCGGCGAGGAGATGGAGCAGGTACAGGCCCTGCTCGACGGTCATGTGCTCGCGGGCGTGATGCAGCGCGTCGACCAGGACTTCCGGCTCGGCCTCGTCGTCGGCGACGTTGTCACTGATCTTGGCCGCCCAGATGGTTCGTCCCTGGTAGCTCTTGCCGATGCTGAAGACCTGGACGATGGCGGGGTGGGCGGTCTCCACGGCATGGATGTCCGCGACCATCTCGGTGAACGAGTGGTACTTCGAATCCTTGGCCGGGAAGTCGGCCGCCGCGGCCGGCACCGCGGTGAGGGCGATGAACGCGACGGCCGCGAGGGCGCCGAGGGACATCGATCGACGAGGGGCCCGCAGGCGTCGGAACATGGGCGAAGGGTGCCCGCCGCGGTGCCCGAGCGCAACCCACCTTCGGGCCGGGGTCCTGCCAGTACGAAGGGGCCAGCTCGGTTTGCGCCCGCGCCCGCCGTGCATCGCCCGCGCCCGCCGTGCATCGCCCGCGCCCGCCGTTCATTACCGGCGCCCGCCGTGCATCAGATGATCGGATGAGACACGCGGAGGGCCTTCGTGCGGGTCCGGACGTCATTCCCGTTCGTTAAATGAGCAAACACGACGGATTCCGCCCGTTTCCCGCGGTGACGGGGGTCGTTTCGTGCCCCGTCCGTCGCATTCGATCGTTGGATGAACGGACTCGTCGAATCCGCTCGCTGAAGGAACGAGAGCCCGGAGGTCGCCGACGCCGAGGAGGTCGAGGTCAGCGATTGCCGCCTGGGTCGATCGGCAGCCGGATCCGGATCTCGGTCCCGCTGCCGGGCCCCGGTCCGGCGCTGATCGTGCCGCCGTGGAGCTCAACGAGGCCGCGCGCGATCGACAGCCCGAGGCCCGACCCGGTCGAGGCCGCGCCCCGTGCGAAGCGCTCGAAGACGTGGGGCAGGAGCTCGGGCGCGATCCCGGAGCCGGTGTCGCGCACAACGATCTCGATGGCCCAGCCCATCGGCGTTGCCGGCGCAGCAGGGGCCCGCGGCGCGGCCCGTGCCTCGATCTCCACCCGCCCACCGACCGGCGTGTGGCGCAGAGCGTTGGCGACGAGGTTGGCGAGGACCTCCCGCGTCCGGACCGGGTCCAGCTCGAGCAGCGGCAGGTCGTCATCGGCGATCGTGATGAGCTCGATCCCACTTGCCGCAGCCGTCCCCTCGAACGACGTGGCGACATCCGCGGAAAGGACGCCGAGGTCGGTCGGCTCGCGATGGAGGGACAGGGCCCCGGACTCCGAGAGGGCAACGGTTCGGAGGTCCTCGATCAGGCGATCGAGGACGCGCGTCTCGTCGAGGATCGCGGCGAGGTGCGCCTCATCGGCCGGGTGGACGCCGTCCAGGATCGCCTCGACGTTGCCCTGGACGACGGCCAGCGGGGTCCGCAGCTCGTGGGTGACGTCGGCCAGGAGCGTCCGTCGCTGGGTCTCGTTCGCCTCGAGCCGGGCGGCCATCGTGTTGAAGCCTCGGGCGAGCGCCTGGACGGGCCCGGGAGCCCGTCCGGTCATCTCGACCCGAGCGGCGTAGTCGCCGGCCTCGACCCGGGCGGCCTGGTCGAGGAGGGCGTCGAGAACGGTCCCGGAGCCGCGGATCGCGCGGGCCGTCCGCACGAACGCGATCCCGATCC
>JACDAH010000350.1 GCA_013695505.1 Chloroflexota bacterium
CTCCTGAACCTGCGCCAGCGCGGACCACAGTCCGCGACACCTGTCCCGGCGACACCTCGGTCGGCAACCGTCGGCGCCATCGGCGTCATCGCAGGTGCCGCCTCGGGCGTTTCGGGCGCCGGCTGGGGACCTCTCGGCGTCAAGCTTCTGGTCCTCCGTCGCGTCGACCCTCGCCACGCGATCGGCTCGTCCCTCACCGGCCGGATCGCGATGGCGGCCGCCGCGGTGGCGACCTATGCGATCCGTACACCCCTTGGGGCGACGCTGGCCGGCGCCGGACCACTCCTCGCGGTCCTGTTTGGCGGGTCGATGGCGGCGATGCTGGTGGGCACCTTGTTCATCGGCAGAATCGGCCGGCGACGTGCGACCCTGACCGTCGCCGTTCTCTCCATCTCGCTCGCGATCCCGACCCTGGTCACGGGTGGACACTGACTCGGGTTCCCACGGCCTCATTCGCGATTGGTCGGGCAAACGGGTCGCGAGGAACGACAGGAGCAAGCGATCGACCGCCTGCCGCCTCGTGGCTACGGGGTGTACGTCACCTGGACCGCGAGGTACTCGAGGAAAAAGTCCTTGCTCGGCTGACTGCTGACGTCGATCACGCGGACCCGGAAGTTGGCGTTGGACAGCTCGGAGCCTGACCACGTCCGGCCCCAGGTGTCGTTGCTCGCGCCGAAGGCAAACGTCGTGATCGCGGTGCTGGTCAGCGCCACGCTCTTGGCTGCGGTCCAGCTCGTGCCCCCGTCCCATGACAGCTGGATGCATAGCTGATTCGTCCCGCCGTTGTTGTTCATGCCCTCATCGGCCCGGACCTGGATCCCGCCGATCGAGCTGACCGTCGCCGGGACGCCGAGCCCGAAGTCCCAGAATCGATGGCGGTCCTTGCCGGCGTTCGTGCAGCTCACAATCAAGGTGGAGCCGGTGCTTGCGTCCGTGGCCCACACGGCGTCGCTCGCACAGGCATTGGCCGGAGCGCCTTCGTAGCCGTTGTTGTTGCCGCCGGTGTCGGCCGCGTTCGAGGCCGCCGTGCAGCCTTTGAACCCGCTTGAGATCGGGCCGAGCGAGATCACTGCCGATGCCTGGTTGCTGTCGACGCTCCGCCAGTTCTGAAACACGCTGCGCAGGACGTAGAAGTACGTTCCGTTTGACCCCGGCGCGTCGGTCGCCGAGACCATTGAACGCGGGGTGATCGTGCTCACGACGGTGTACGGCCCGCCCGAGACGGTCGCCCGCTGGAGCTCATATCCCGAGGCATACGTGTCGGAGGTCGCGACCCAGGTCAGTGACGCGCTCGAGCCCCCGGTCGCGGCGAGCGTCGTCGGCGGTTCGAGCGTGTCGGTCGAGGCGGCCAGGGACGACGAATCGGGGTCGGTCAGACGGGCCAGCGACGTGGACGCGGTCAGGCCGAGCAGCGCCGGCACGAGCGCCGCGATCGCCATGGGGCCGAGCGAGCGACGTCGCTTCATCGGCTCAATCGGCCGCGGGCCGACCGCGCTGCCGACCAAGCAGCCAGCGCGCACGCCGGCTCCGGACCTCGCGGCTCCGATCGAGCTGCTCGCGGACCGTCGGGCGGGCGGTGGAGGTGTGGCGGGAAGGTGCCGCCGACTCGAATGCGTGGGTCGGGGCCCACGGGAACGCGCCACTCGGGTAGGCCACGCCAGGCTGGCGTGCAGCGATCGGCTCGCCTCGCGAGATCCCAGGGTAGAGAGCGGATGCGTCATCGGGATGGGTGGCCGGGGTCGACCGCGGCGCCGGCTCGGAGTCCGCGCCGGTCGCGTCGCGGCCCGGTCGCCCGTCCAGCTCGAGCGATTCAAGCAGCCACGCGAGAGCCAGCAGCGTCGCCGCGAGTCCGAGGACGAACATGACACCAATCGGCAGAGACAGCAGGGAGAGCAAGTAGCCGACGTACGGGACGACGAGCTCTACCCGGCCGACGACCGCGGTCGCCGGCACCAGCGTCGGATCCTTGTCCGCGTTGGCGTCGCCCTTCGTCTGGATCCAGCGTCCGTCCTCGCGGTCGATGATTGCGACGATTCGGTGGGTGTACATCGTCCGCTCCGGGCCGACCTGCATCGATACCACGTCGCCTGTGGCCAGGTCGGTTGCCTGGACGGGCGCGACGAGGACCGCGGCGCCGAGCCCGATCGCGGGCTCCATCGAGCCGCCGCCGATGATGATCGATTCACGTCCGACGAGCGACGCGCCCCTGCCGAGGATGATCCCGAGCAGGACGATGATGATCAGGACGACGAGCCCGAGGTCGATGATCCGGCGGAGCGCCGTCGTGGCGCCGGCGAGGATCTTCATCGTGGCTTCCTCCAGAAGCGCGGATTGGCTGCCGGTCGGCAGCGGTCGAGCGTCGCGGCCGGGACGCAGGGCGGGCGTCGGGACGAGGCCGATCGGCTCAGGCGGCCCGGATGTGACCGAGCTGCGGCCCCCCCCCGAAGGACGGGCCGCAGCCGGCGGTGCAGCCGGACGCGATCGAGGGGTTACGGGTTGTTGGCGGTCTGCTCGGCGTCGAAGGTGAACGTCGCGGCAGAGCTTGCGCCCTGGAACGTATTTCCCGTCGTGAGCGGCAGGCTGACCCGGAAGCAGAGGACCTCGTTGGCGCCGGCGGCCAGGGTGCGATCGCCCGCGTTGGCGCCCTGGGCCGCGCTGCCGAAGCCGCCGCCATTGAGCGCGGTGGCCGCAAGGACGGACGTCCCGTTGAAAGCGCTGCAGCCGGGGCCCGGCGAGTCCTGGGTCTTGATCGTGAGCTGGAGCTGCGCCCCGAGCGCGTTCGTGGCGACGGTCGACAGCGCGTAGCGGAGGGCACCGGTCCCGCCGTTCGTCACGGTCAGGGCCTGGGTCGAAGCGTCGCCCGGCAGCATGTTGTTGACGGCCGTGAAGACGGTCGGGCTCGTGCTGATGTCGATCGTGCCGGCGCTGAACGCCCATGTCGACGTCGTGCTTTTGGTGAACTGGGCGAGCGAGATCGACCCGGCGCCGACTGTCAGGAGCGAGATCGCGCCGAGCAGGGCGACCATCCCGTGTCGCCGCTTTCGGCGTCGCTCCATCTGACGATTCACGAGCTGAGTATCCATTGAGATGAGTCCCTTCCCGGTTGTGATGAGGCCTGACCCGGCGGTGTTGCCCGGATCCCACGCGTGGCGGAACCTGCGGCCGTGCGAGCGAGGAGAGTCACGGTGCCGAGGGGGCAACGCCGTTCGAATGCAGTGAACGCGTTGAATGCCGTAGTCGGCTACAGGACCACCGGGCCAGACGAACCCGTACCTTGGTTCCATCCAGTCCCGTACAGACACGTTCGAGAGAGCGAGCGAGCGGTGCGTCCGGGCGCCTGAACCGGACCGCCCGCGCACCTGGGGCGGGGCGCCCCCCGGTACGGTCGGGTCAGCCAGGCGGCGGTTCCGTTCCGTCGGTCGACGGGTCGCTGGCGCCGGTTCGCCGGCCGTCAGCGAGACGCTCGTTGTAGCGCCGATCGCGCCAGGCGAGCGCGGCTTTCAGGCCGTCGCGGCGGACGATCGCATCGAACTCTCGGGCGGTCTCGCTCATGTTCACGAACGACTGGAGATCGAGCCCCATCTCGACGGCGGCCGCGAACCCGGCCGCGTCCATCGCCCGGTTCAGCATCAGCTTCGTCGGGGCCATGACGTCGGGCGGCACCCGGGCCAGCTTCTCGGCAAGCGCATCGACCGAGGCCGGCAGCTGGTCGGCGGGCACAACGCGATTGATGAGGCCGATGCGCTCCGCCTCGGCGGCATCGATCAGGTCGCCGGTCAGGAGCAGCTCGCGGGTCCGCTTCTGGCCGATGAGGAACGGCATGAGCAGCGTGACCGGCGCAGACCCGAAGCGGATCTCGGGCTCTCCGAGCTGGGCACCCTCGGCCGCAACGATGAGGTCGCACGCCATGGCCAGCTCGAGCCCGCCGGCAAGCGCATAACCATGCACCTGGGCGATGACCGGCTTCGGGCAGGACCAGACGGCAAGGGTCGCCTCGACGTCCCGGGCCAGGACGTCGCGCCAGTCCCAGGCGGTCGGCGGAGCCGCCTCCGACAGGTCGTAGCCTGCGCAGAACGCTCGCCCGGCCCCGGCGATCGCGATCACCCGGACGCGAACGTCGGCCGCCGCGGCGGCGATCGCCGCCGTCAGCGCTTCACGGAGCTCGGCGCTGATCGCGTTGAGCTTCGCGGGACGGTTGAGGACGAGACGGACGCCCCAGCTCGTATCCTCGCGGATCAGGACGGGTTCGCCGGCGCTCATCGAGTCACCGGCCGGCAACGACGACGAGGCCATCGACCGCAGACGTGAGTTCGGGGCCGGAGATCAGCGGGTTGCAGTCGATCTCGAGCAGGGTCGCGTCCGCCGCGATCATCCGCCCCAGAGC
>JACDAH010000359.1 GCA_013695505.1 Chloroflexota bacterium
CATCACCCCGGACCCGATCTTCGTCCGCCTCTTCGGCTTCCCGGTCTACTGGTACGGGATCTGCTACGCGGTCGGCCTCGCCGCCGTGTATTGGGTCCTCGTCCGCGAAGCGCGGTTCCGCGGCCTCGACGAGACGCTCCTCGGGAGCGGGATGATCGTGGTCGCGATCGCGGCCCTGATCGGCGGCCGGCTGTACCACGTCATCGATCAGTGGCAGCTCTACCAGGCGAACCCGATCACCGCGATCCTGCCGATCAAGGTCGAGGCCAACGGCTCCTACGCATTCGCCGGCTTCACCGGGCTCGGCGTCCCTGGCGGCATCGTTCTCGGGACGATCGCCGCATGGATCTACGTCCGGCGCAACCACCAGCCGTTCTGGCAATGGGCCGATGTCGTGGCGCCGGCGCTGTTCGTCATGCAGGCAATCGGACGCTGGGGCAACTTCTTCAACCAGGAGCTGTACGGGCCGCCGACGACCCTGCCATGGGGGATCAAGATCGATGAGGCGCACCGGGTCGGCGACTACCTCGACCTCGGGACGTACCCGCTCGCCACGACCCACTTCCACCCGCTGTTCCTGTACGAGTCGCTGTCGGGCATCGCCGGGGCACTCGTGCTCATCTGGCTGGCCCGGCGTCGCAACTCGCGGCTCGTGCCCGGCGACCTGCTCCTGGTCTTCTTCATCTGGTACGGCCTCACCCGCTTCGCGCTCGAGGGGCTGCGGACGGGCAACTGGACGTTCTTCGGGATCCCGACGGCCCAGATCGTGACCTTCGGATTCATCCTGTTCGGGGTGCTCGGGCTGCTCTACCGCCACGGCCCCGGGCGGCCGGCGACGCTTGCTGTCGACCTGCTCCCGGATCGGTCGGCGGAACGCTCGGAGGACGAGGCGGAGCACGACTTCTGGGCCGACGACGCCGACGACGCCGACGACGCCGACGAAGGCGACGACGCGGCCGACGAAGGCGAGGACGGCGACGGCGCCACCGAAACCGACGACGGCGTCGAGGACGGCGGCGCGGGCGACGATCGGCCAACGGATCCGTCAGGCCCGTCCGACCGGTCGCCGAAGGCTCCCGACCCGCTCGCCTGACGTGGCGCCACGCGACGCGCCCAGCGCCGGCTCGCCGGGCCTGCCCGATCTCGTGCCGGGAGAAACACCAACCCCCCGGCGCCGGCCACCCCCCGGCCGAGTCGCCCCGCAGGCCATGGCCGACGCCCGCGGCGGCGCGGTCGAGGGTCTCGAGTGGCTCGGCAGGACGCCCGAGCGGCGCGCCTCGGTCTTCTACCGCCTCGTGCGGCTGGTGGCCCGCTTCCTCCTGTTCGGCGTGTTCCAGCTCCGGATCGACACGAGCGGCCAGGAGCATCTGCCGGCCGGCGGCTACCTCCTCGTCGGCGCCGCTCATCGCGGCTGGATGGATCCATTCCTCGTCGTCCACGCCCTTCCGATCGAACCCCGGGCGTGGTTCCTCGGCAGCGCTCCGTCGACGTTCACGACGCGCTGGCGGGAAGTCCTGATCCATCGTCTCGGCGGGCTGCTGCCGGTGTGGCGGGGCGGGATCGGCGTCGACCAGCATGTCGCCTCGGCCCGCGCGGTCATCGCCAACGGCGCGGTCTTTGCCCAGATGCCGGAGGGCACGGTCAGCGGCCCGGCAGGGCGGATCGGGCCGTTCCGGCTGGGCTGGGCGGTGATCGCGCTCCGAACCGACGCGCCGATCGTGCCCTTCGCCATGGTCGGCACCGAGGAGCTGTACGTCGGGCGACGGATGGCGTCGCGGATCCTGCCGCCGACCTCGGTCGCGGCCCTGCTCGGTCCGGGCTGGAGCGGCGTCCGTCCCGAACAAGGATCGCGGGCCGAGCTCGATCTCGCTCGCGAGCTTAGTGCCGCGCTGGCGGCGATCCTCGGCCCGGTCGTCGCGGAGATGTGGCCCGCGACTGTCGACCCGCCGTCCCGGCCGCGGCGGCTCCGACGCCGGCTCACGTGGCTCTTCCTGCGCCAGGGCCGGCTCGACCGCGGCGACCCGGCGGCCGCCGATCCGCCGACCGGCTGAGGCTATCCTCCACCTCATGCAGTACGCGGAGACGATCCTCGACCTCGTCGGCAACACGCCGCTCGTCCGGCTGAGCCGGGTCACCCGCGACCTTGGACCCGTCGATCGCCAGCCCCTGATTCTGGCCAAGCTCGAGATGCTCAACCCCGGCGGTTCGGTCAAGGACCGGATCGGGCTGCCGATGATCGAGGCGGCCGAGAAGGCTGGACTGCTGAAGCCCGGCGGCACCATCATCGAGCCGACGTCGGGCAACACCGGCCACGGGCTCGCGATCGCCGCCGCGCTCAAGGGCTATCGCTGCATCTTCGTGATGGCCGACAAGCAGTCGACCGAGAAGCAGGTCCTCCTCCGGGCATACGGCGCGGAAGTCGTGCTGTGCCCGACCAACGTCGACCCCGCGTCGCCCGAGTCGTACTACTCGGTCGCCGCCCGGCTGGCCCGCGACATCCCCGGCGCCTTCAAGCCGGACCAGTACTGGAACATCGAGAACCCGACCGCCCACGAGCGCACCACCGGGCCCGAGATCTGGGAGCAGACCGAGGGACAGCTGACGCATTTCGTGGCCAGCGTCGGCACCGGCGGCACGATCTCCGGTGCGGGCCATTACCTCCGGGCGCAGAAGCCGGACATCGTGATCGTCGGCGCGGACCCGGAGGGATCGATCCTTTCGGGCGACTCGGCCCGCCCGTACCTGACCGAGGGCGTCGGCGAGGACTTCATGCCCGGCACCTACGACCCCGCGGTCGTCGATCGCTGGGTCCGGGTCAGCGACCGTGACGCGTTCGCGGCGGCCCGCCGCCTGACCCGCGAGGAGGGGATTCTCGCCGGCGGGTCGTGCGGGACCGCGCTCGTGGCTGCCCTCACCGTCGCGACCGAGCTCACCGAATCCGGCGAGGGCGCTGGCCGGGTGATCGTGGTGCTCCTGCCGGACAGCGGCCGGAGCTACCTGTCGAAGGTCTACAACGACGAGTGGATGCGGATCAACGGGCTCCTCCCGACGACCGGCGGCATCACCCGCGTGGCGGATCTGCTCGCCCATCGCCACCCCGAGGACGATCGGCCGCCGGTCGTGGTCGCGCGGACGACAGAACGGGTCGGCGACGCGATCGCGACCCTCCAGGAGTTCGGGATCAGCCAGATGCCGGTGTCCGAAGATGCTTCGGGCGACGCGGTCGCCGGGCTCGTCGGCTCGATCAGCGAGCGGTTCCTCCTCGAGCGGGCGTACCGCGACCCGACGATCGTGGAGCGGACCGTGGGCGAAGTCATGGAGAGCCCTCTCCCGCTCGTCGACGCCTCTGCGACACTCGATGAGGCGTTCGCCCTGCTCAGCGGCGGAGCGCCGGCCCTCGTCGCGATCCGCGGCGAGCAACCGGCCGGCGTCGTGACGAAGCTCGACCTGCTGGAGTACCTGTCGCACCGAACGCGCGACGGACGATCCGTCCCGTCACCGGCCACGCGGTTCGGCCCCTGAGATCCGGCGCCGGGCTCGGTCGCGAT
>JACDAH010000360.1 GCA_013695505.1 Chloroflexota bacterium
GCCCCAAGCCGACCGGTCCGCGCCGGACCACGAGTCGGCCCGCGTCGTCGACCGCGCCCACCACCCGGGCCGCGCCCGACCTCCCCGCGCTCAAGCAACAGCTCGTCGCGACCGTCCGTGAGCACTACCCCCAGGCGGACCTCTGGCCGCTCCAGCAGGCGTTCGACCTGGCCGTCGAAGCCCACGAGGGCCAGCGCCGGGCAACGGGCGAGCCATACGTCACTCACCCGATCGCGTCCGCCCAGATCACGGCCGAGCTCGGAATCGACCCGGTCGCGGTCACCGCGGCGATCCTTCACGACGTCCCCGAGGACACCGAGTACGGCCTGACGGACATCGAGGATCGGTTCGGACCCGAGGTCGCCCGGCTCGTGGACGGCGTCACGAAGCTGTCGCGGTTCAGCACCCACAGCCACGAGCAGCAGCAGGCCGAGAACATCCGGAAGATGCTCCTCGCGATGGCCGAGGACATCCGGGTCGTCCTCATCAAGCTCGCCGACCGGCTCCACAACATGCGGACCCTGTACGGCCTGCCGTCCGAGAAGCAGCTCCGGATCGCCCGGCAGACCCAGGAGATCTACGCCCCGCTGGCCGAGCGGCTCGGGATCTGGCAGATCAAGTGGGAGCTCGAGGACCTCGCGTTCAAGGTGCTCGAGCCGGAGCGCTTCCGCGAGCTGGCCCGCCTCCTCGACACTCGTCGCAAGGGCCGCGAGGACTACATCAGCCGGGCAATCGCCGAGCTCACCCCGCGGCTCGCCGATGCCGGCATCGGGGCCGATCTCCAGGGCCGCCCCAAGCACATCTACAGCATCGACAAGAAGATGCAGCGCAAGTCGGCCGAGTTCGCCGAGATCTACGACGTGTACGCGATCCGGATCCTGGTCGACGACGTCCGGGACTGCTACGCGGCGTTGGGCATCGTCCATGCCCTGTGGCGGCCGATCCCGGGCCAGTTCGACGATTACATCGCCGTCCCCAAGAACAACCTCTACCAGTCGCTCCACACCGCGGTCATCGCGCTCGACGGAAAGCCGCTCTAGATCCAGATCCGGACGCACGCGATGCACCAGGTCAGCGAGGTCGGGATCGCCGCCCACTGGCGCTACAAGGAGGGCTCGAAGTCCGACCGGGAGTACGACGCCAAGCTGGCCTGGCTGCGCCAGCTCATGGACTGGCAGCGCGACGTCAGCGAATCGGACGCCACCGAGTTCGTGGAGGGGATCAAGCTCGACATCTTCCAGGATCAGGTCTTCGTGTTCACCCCGAAAGGCGACATCAAGGACCTTCCGGCGGGCGCGACGCCGCTCGACTTCGCCTACCGGATCCACACCGACGTCGGCCACCGGACGATCGGTGCCAAGGTCAACAACCGTCTGGTCCCGCTCGACTACCGGCTGAAGAACGGCGACATCGTCGAGATCGTCACGACCAAGGGTGAGCACGGCCCGTCGCGTGACTGGATGAACCTGGTCCGGACCTCGCACGCCCGCGAGAAGATCCGCCAATGGTTCAAACGCAAGGACCGCGACGAGAACATCGTCCACGGCCGGGAATCGCTCGAGCGCGAGCTCCGGCGGCTCGCCCGGAAGTCCCTTCAGTCGGTCGGCAACGACCGGATCGCCGACGTCGGGCGGACGATCTACAACCACGACACCCTCGATGACTTCTACGCGGCGATCGGCTACGGCGCGGTCAGCGCCCAGCAGGTCGTCGCCCGGCTGGGCGTCCTCGACGACACCGAGGTCGGCCTGCCGACGGTCGCGCCGGTCCAGCCGGCGCGCACCGGCGGGGTTCGCGTCAAAGGGGTTGGCGACCTCCTCGTTCGCTTCGCGAAGTGCTGCCACCCGATCCCGGGCGACCCGATCGTCGGGTTCATCACTCGCGGCAAGGGCGTGACGGTCCACCTTCGGTCCTGCCCGACCGTCCTCAACGAGCGCGAGGTCCCGCGGCTGATCGAGGTCGAGTGGGAGGCAGCGCCGGCCCAGACCTATCCGATCGCGATCCGCGTCGAGGCCTACGACCGCACCGGCCTCCTCAACGACATCACGCAGGTCGTCGCTGAGCACAAGGTCAACATCGTGGCTGCGGCGGTCAACACGAACCCCGACCACACCGCGATCGTGACTGCCACGCTCCAGGTGGCATCGGTCTCGCAGCTTGCCCGGGTGATGAGCCGGATCGAGGGGTTGAAGGACGTCCTCAGCGTCCAGCGCGACCTGAACTAGGGGCCGTGGTGCTTCGCGCCGGTCCGCCCGATTCCTGCCGGAGACCACCCCGGTCGTGAGCGGCGCGGGGCGCGGGCCCCGGTCGGCGGTCAGGCCGGTTCGGGCGCCTCGGTGGTTTCGGCCGCCGGGGCCGGCGAAGCCGAATCGGCTGCGTCGAGGCTTGCGCGCCACGGCCCGATCCGGAGGGCCGCCGCGGCCATCACGGCCTCGGCATAGGTGACGGCGTCTTCAATGGACAGCACGGACGCCCGATCATCGGCAGACGAGAGGTACCCGTAGCGAAGCGCGACGAGGCGCTCGAAGTGATCATGGTTGACTGACGCGCTCATCGTTGTCCGTGCCTCCGTCGGCCGGGTGGTGGCCGCTGAAGGCAACGATGCCCGAACGCACCACCCCCGGACACCGCACGATCGGCGGCGCAAGGGCGGCGGTGGTCCCGATCCTGTCTCACCCGAATCGCGCAGCTCAGCCCACCGAAGCGCAGCAGACCCGAACTCGATGGGCCGTCGCGCGATGGCTCGGCGGCTAGACTTCGCGGACGATGCCGACCTTCCGCGCCCCGCGGGGCACCCGTGACCTGTTGCCGCTGGAGCGTGCCGCCTTCATCCGCCTCGAGCGGATCGGCGCCGAGCTTGCGAACCGCTACGGCTACCGCCCGATCGAGACGCCGCTGTTTGAGCAGGTCGGCGTGTTCGAACGCGGCGTCGGAGCCGTGACGGACATCGTGGAGAAGGAGCTGTTCCGGCTCGCGCCGCGAACCGAGGACGGCGAGACGTGGGCGCTTCGGCCGGAGCCGACAGCGGGAATCGTCCGCGCCTACGTCCAGCACGGAATGCAGACGCTGCCGCAGCCCGTGAAGCTGACGATGACCGGTCCGATGTTCAGATACGACCGACCACAGGCCGGCCGCTATCGCGAGTTCTGGCAGTTCGACATCGAGGCCATCGGCGATCCTGGACCGGCCATCGACGCCGAGGTCATCGAGCTCGCGACCCGTTTCTACCGCGAGGCCGGGGTCGTCGACCCCGAGATCAACCTCAACTCGATCGGTGACGCCGCCTGCCGACCTGCGTACATCGCCGAGCTCGCAGAGTTCTATCGCGGCCAGATCGATCGACTGCCGGCCCTCGAGCGCGACCGGCTCGAGCGCAGCCCGCTCCGACTGCTCGATTCCAAGGACGCGGTCATGGTCGAGCTGAACGCGACGGCGCCGGCGATCACCGACCGCCTGTGTGACGCCTGCGCCGAGCACTTCGCCGGCGTTCGCGCCCACCTCGATGCCCTCGGCGTTGGCTATCGCCTCGATCCGCATCTCGTCCGCGGTCTCGACTACTACACGAGAACCGCCTTCGAGATCTATCCGCGCGGGGTGGCCGGCCAGCAGTCGGCGCTCGGCGGCGGCGGTCGATACGACGGCCTCGTCGAGCTCCTCGGTGGCAAGCCCACGCCCGGCATCGGGTTCGGGCTGGGGCTCGACCGGATCCTGCTGGCGCTCGAGGCCCAGGGCACGCCGCCGGTCAGCGAACCCGGCTATGCGGCCGTCGTCGTCGGGGCCGATCCGGCAGGGACGGCAGATCGACTGAAGATCGCCACGATGCTCCGCGCCGCGGGCCTCGTCGCTCGGGCCGAGCTCGGCCAGCGCAAGCTCGGCAAGCAGCTGGAGTCGGCGGCGAAGGAGCGGGCCCACTTCGCGCTGATCGTCGGAGACGAACTCAGGGACGGCCAGGTCCAGCTCAAGGACCTCGAAGCCGGGACCCAGAAGCTGGTGGCCGTCGACGACCTGGTGCGCGAGCTGGAACGGGCCCAGGCGAGCCACCATCACGGATCAGGCCGATGACCGGCACCGACGTCTGGGCCGGCGGCGACGGCTACGAGCGCTACATCGGGCGCTGGAGCCGGCTCGTGGCGGAGACGTTCGTCGACTGGCTCGGCGTCCCGGCCGGGGTGGATTGGCTGGACGTCGGCTGCGGGACGGGCGCGCTGACCGAGACGATCCTGCGCCGAGCGGCGCCGCGGACGATCGTCGGGATCGACCCGTCGAGCTCATTCGTCGAACATGCTGGAACGCATGTCATCGATGAGCGCGCGTCGTTCCGGGTCGGCTCGGCCGCGGACCTCCCGCTCGACCAGGCGTCGGTCGGCGCCGCCGTGGCAGGCCTGGTGCTGATGGTCGTCCCGGATGCGGAGCGGGCGGTCCGGGAGATGTGCCGGGTCACGGGCGACGGCGGGACGGTCGCGGCGTACCTCTGGGACTACGCCGATGGGATGCAGCTCATCCGCCGCTTCTTCGACGCTGCGATCGAGATCGACCCGGCGGCCATCGAGAAGGACGAGGGCGCTCGATTTCCGATCTGCGCGCCCGGACCACTGGCCGAGCTCTTCCGAGCTGCCGGCCTTGGCGATATCGAGGTCAGGGCCATCGAAGTCCCTACCCACTTCGCTGACTTCGACGACTACTGGATGCCCTTCCTCGCCGGCGTCGGGGTGGCGCCCGCGTATCTCATGAGCCT
>JACDAH010000389.1 GCA_013695505.1 Chloroflexota bacterium
TCCGTCGACCGTCGTTCACCCGGTCCGGGCCCGGTTCATGGCCATCGGCGGGTCACATGGCCTCCACCGGGCCTCGTCGGGACGACCAGACGCTCAGCTTCGGTGGATCCGGGGTAAGCGTCCGCGATCGCCTGGAAGTCGGACTTGCCGGGATCACCGGTCGTGATGTGCCACCAGTCGACCGTGACCTGCTCGGTCGAGGCCGACGCGGGCGCCGACTCCCCGGTCGACGGAGCGGCTCCGGTTGCCGCGACCGACGGCGCTCCGGAGGCGGGGTTCCCACCCGAACAGGCCCCGAGGACGATCGATGCGGTCGCCAGCAGCACCGCGATCCGGACACGGGATCTCATTGGCTGAGCCTCCTCACTTGACTGACGTCTCGGCGTTCGACTGAGCATCGCTAACGGAATGCCACGGCAGCGATCTCGTCCCGCCGGGGAGGAGGCTCCGGCGGGACGGAAATCGCGATCGGATCATGATGATGTCCGGCTGCCGATCCCACCGCCGGCGCGTCGCGCAGCACGCTCTCCTCCGCGGTCCCGAAAGTTGCGATGCGACATGCGATAGTTTCGGTTTGTGCACAATAGGTGTTGAACTGCTCGACTGTCAATCCTCTTCTGCCCGGTCATCGGAGGAGCATGGAAGCGCTGACCGCCCGGATCGCGAGACATCGAAAGTTTCGCCCAGCCAGTCCGATTCGAATAGACTGCACGCGATGACATCGGCCACCCGATCCGGACCGCGACCTGCGACCCGACCGATGACGATCGCGTTCATCGCGGAGGCCGCCGGAGTTTCCGTCCCGACCGTGTCGAAGGTGATCAACGGCCGGTCGGACGTCGCCGCCGAGACGCGCCGTCGGGTCGAGGCGGCGATCGTCGAGCATGGCTACCAGCGCTCGGCGGGTGCCCGCCCGCGGGCTCCCCTCCTCGAGGTCATCTTCCACGAGCTCGAATCAGAGTGGGCCCTCGAGATCGTCCGCGGCGTCGAGCGAGTCGCGGGCCAGCATCAGCTGGCGGTGGTCCTGAGCGAGATGCAAGGTCGCCGGACCCCGGGCCGCGGCTGGATCGAAGGCGTCCTGGCCCGCCGGCCCACCGGGGTCATCGCCGTCTTCTCCGACCTCAGCGATGCGCTCCGCGCGCAGCTGTCGACCCGCGGCATCCCGTACGTCGTTGTCGACCCGACCGGCGAGCCGCTCCACGACACGCCGTCGGTCGGCGCCACGAACTGGAACGGCGGGCTGACGGCGACGCGCCACCTGCTGGGTCTCGGCCATCGGCGGATCGCGGTCATCGGCGGCCCGGAGTGGATCCTGTGCAGCCGCGCTCGGATCGACGGCTATCGGGCGGCGATGGACGAGGCCGGTGTCGGGGTCGATCCCGCCTTCATCAGCCATGGCAAGTTTCATGTCGAAGAGGGGATCGAGACCGGCCGCGCGCTGCTCGGCCTTCCCAATCGACCGACCGCGATCTTCGCCGGCAACGACCTCCAGGCGCTCGGCGTCTACCAGGCGGCCCGCGAGCTGCGCCTCCACATCCCCGAGGACCTCAGCGTCGTGGGATTCGACGATCTTCCCGTCGCCCAATGGGTCAGCCCGCCGTTGACGACCGTCCGCCAGCCGCTGATCGAGATGGCGACCGCGGCTGCGGAGATGGTCCTCGCGATCGCCGCGGGCGAGGAGCCGGCCCAGATGCGGGTCGAGCTGTCGACCGAGCTCGTGATCCGCGAGAGCACTGCGCCACCGAGGGGCTGATCCGATCGAGCCCAGAGCTCGGGCGCGTGACTGTCATCTGACGGGCGCGAGCTCGGAAGGATCGCCCTGTGCAATCCAGGCGCCGATCGAGTCGCGCGAGAAGAGCTGGTCCACGACCATTGACGAGGCGCCGATGACCCCGGCGAGGCCGCCCAGCGACGAGCGCTGGATCAGCAGGTCACGGGTCGCGAGAGGGAGCGAGCGGCGGTAGACGGTCTCTCGGATCGACGCGAGGAGCTGATCCGGGCTGTTGGCGACACCGCCGCCGATCACCACGAGCGACGGGTTGAAGAAGTTCACGACGCTCGCAAGCATCGATCCCACACGTCGGCCGGCCGACTGGAGGAGCGTCACCGCGACCGGATCGCCCGCCGACGCTGCCCGGGCGACGTCCTGGGCGGATACGGTCCCACGCTGGTCGAGGGCCACCTGGAGGCGCACCGACCGGCCATCCCGGGCGGCCTCCTCGCCCGCCTGGCCCAGCGCCCCGCCGCCGGCCAACGCCTCGAGACAGCCGATGTTCCCGCACCGGCAGACGATCGCCGGATCGTCGGTGACCTGGATGTGACCGACGTCGCCAGCGCTGCCCTGAGCGCCTCGATGGAGCCGACCCGCGCAAATGATCCCCGCCCCGATCCCGGTCCCGATCTTCACGACGACGACATCGTCGTGCCCGGCAGCGACACCCGACCGCCATTCACCGAGGGCGAGGACGTTGACGTCGTTGTCGACCCAGACCGGCGCGCCGTGACGGGTCGCGAATCGCTCGCGGATGGGGTAGCCGTCCCAGCCGGGCATGATCGGCGGCGAGGTCGGCCGGCCGGTCGCGAACTCCACCGGTCCGGGCACGGCGATCCCGATGCCCCACAATCGGCCCGGCACGGCATGCGTCGTGAGGAGCAACTGGTCGAAGAGCTCCTCCACGCGGCCCAGGCCGACCTCCGGCCCGGCCTCGATCTCCGCCGGCTCGTCGTGATGACCGAGGATCCGCCCGTCGAGCGTCGTCAGCGCGACGTCGATGCTCGTGGCGCCGAGGTCGGCGACCAGGAGGTGCCCCGCGTCCGCGCGGAACGTCAGCTGGCGCGGCGGCCGGCCCCCCGTCGACGGACCTGGATCGCCCTCGACCACGAGTCCGCGCTCGATCAGCTCACCGACCCGCTGCGAAACGATCGCCCGCCCGAGGCCCGTCCGCTCAACGAGCTCGGACCGCGACCGCGACCGGCCCAGGCGGATCTCATCGAGGACGAGGACGAGGGCGTCAAGGGCTTCGTCGGGCAGCTGTCCGGTCACGCTCGGGATCATAGGCCCCGGCCGGCGCACTGACCACTTTTACACTTGACGATCCGAAGTACGATGGTCATCGTTCGAACCGCGGTTCGTATCGAGCCTTGACTTGCACGAAACCAGGTCGATACCATCGCCCGGCGCTCTAGATCGTCTAGACAATCATCCGACGCGTCGACCGGACGCGGCCACCCGTCAGGAGCTGGATGAGCAGGTTCGCCGACATTGGTGCCGCCGTCATCGGCACCGGATTCATCGGAACGGTCCACGTCGAGCAACTCCGCAGGATCGGCGTCGCCGTCCGGGGCGTGCTCGGCAGCACCGCGGAGCGCGGGGCGGCACGGGCCGAGGCCCTGAGCGTCCGCCGCGCGTACCGGTCCCTCGACGAGATCCTCTCCGATCCCTCGGTCCAGGTCGTCCACGTTACCTCGCCGAACCACCTCCACGTGCCACAGGCCTCGGCGATCCTCACGGCCGGCAAGCACGTCGTCTGCGAGAAGCCCTTGGCGATGACCGCCACCGAGTCGGCCGGGCTCGTCACGGAGGCCGAGGCGAGTGGCCTCGTCAACGCCGTCAACTTCAACATCCGCTTCTACCCGCTGCACCAGCACGTCCGCGAGCGCGTAGCCGCCGGCGACCTTGGCGAGGTTCGGTTCGTCACCGGCCACTACTTCCAGGACTGGCTCCTCCACGACACCGACTGGAACTGGCGTCTCGACCCGAGCCAGGGCGGCGCGCTCCGGGCGGTCGGCGACATCGGGTCGCACTGGCTGGATCTCATGGCGTTCGTGACCGGTCAGCCGATCGTCTCGGTGATGGCTGACCTGGCGACGTTCGTGACGGCCCGTCAGGAGCCGACCGGACCGGTCGAGACGTTCTCGACCGATCGATCTGCGGACACGGTCACCCGGCCGATGGGCACCGAGGACACGGCGACGCTCCTCCTCCGCTTCGCCAACGGTGCCCGCGGCTCGGTGGCCGTGTCGCAGATCTCCGCCGGGCGCAAGAACTCGCTCCAGTGGGAGATCGATGGCTCCGCGGGCGCGGCCTGGTGGGATTCCGAGACGCCGGATCACCTCTGGCTCGGCCACCGCGACCGGCCGAACGAGCTCCTCCTGCGCAACCCGGCGCTCATGGGCGAGGCCGGGCGTGCCGCCGCAGCCCTGCCTGGGGGCCACGTCGAGGGCTTCGGCGACACGTTCGGGGCACTGTTCCGGGCGATCTACGCAGACGTCCTCGCGGGCCGCCCGAACCGCCACCCGCCGTACGCAGACTTCGCCGCGGGCCACGACGAGATGCTCGTCAACGACGCGATCGCCCGGAGCGCCGAGCTCGGCCGCTGGGTCGACGTCGATCGAAGTCCTCAGGGCGGCGCCGGGGCTCGCCCAACGGACGCCCGCATGACCACGACGGAGGTTCGCGCGTGAGACTCGGCCTGCTG
>JACDAH010000412.1 GCA_013695505.1 Chloroflexota bacterium
GCCTTCGGTCCCGGCTCCGCTGATCGTCGTCGGCCGGGACGATCGGACGGCCGGGACGACTTCGCGCTGGCCGTTGCCCGACGACTCGATCGGGATCGCAATCCGCTTCTCGGTGGCGCCACTCGCGCCGCCGCTCGCGGCTGCGACCCGGGCGGCGGGCGTCCGCACTCGGCCCGCCTCGATCGACGCGCCACTCTTCACGGTCCGGCTCGGGAAGTTGGCCGCCTTGACGTCGCCGGCGATCTTCACGTTGCGCCCGATCCGGATCCCGCGCGGGATCACCGTCCGCTTGCCGACGACGGTGATGCCGGTGTTGAGGCGGCCCGGCTCCTGCTTGTTGGGCGTGTCGAAATCGGGGCCGTCGCCGACGATCGCCCCGGGCCCGACCACGACCTCCTTGTCGAGGATCGCCCGGTCGACCACCGCCCCCGAGCGGATCACGGAGTCGAACATCACGATCGAATCGCGGACGACCGCGCCGACCTCGATCCGGACGCCGGGCGAGAGGACCGAGTTCACGACGGTGCCGTTGATCACGCAGCCGTGGCTGATCATGCTCCGGTGGACCTGGGCGGTCGGACCGACCCGGGCCGGGGCACGCTCCTCGGAGCGGGTATGGATGAGCCAGTCGCGGTCGTACAGGTCGAGCGCGGCGTTGTCCTCGAGGAGCGCCAGGTTGGCCTCCCAGTAGGACTGGATCGTGCCGACGTCCTGCCAGTAGCCCTCGAAGTGGTAGCCGAATACGCGGGCACCGCCGGCAAGCATCGCCGGGATGACGTCGCGGCCGAAGTCGAGACGATCCTCGCTGAGCCACTTGCGGAGCGCCCGCTTCGAGAACACGTAGACGCCCATCGAGGCGAGATCGCTCTTGGGGTGCTTCGGCTTCTCCTGCCACTCCACGACCTTGCCGGTGTCATCGAGAGCGAGGATCCCCATCCGCGACGCCTCGGCGAGCGGGACCCGGCGGACGGCGATCGTCACGTCGGCCCGCTTCCGGCGGTGGGCCTGGATGAACGGCTGGTAGTCCATCTTGTAGATGTGGTCGCCCGCAAGGACGAGGATGATGTCGCCCGCGTCGTGCTCGATCACATTGAAGTTCTGGAGGACCGCGTCGGCGGTTCCGCGGTACCACTCCGCCACCCGGCCGCGCGCGATGTACGGCTGGAGGAGCTTCACGCCACCGTTGTTGCGATCGAGGTCCCACGGCCGGCCCAGTCCGATGTGGTCGTTCAATGAGCGCGGGTTGTATTGGGTCAGGACGACCACGTTCGTGATGTCGGAGTTGACGCAGTTCGACAGGGTGAAGTCGATGATCCGGTACTTGCCGCCGAACGGGACGGCGGGCTTGGCGCGGACCTGCGACAGGAGGGACAGGCGCTCGCCTTCACCGCCGGCGAGGATCACGGCCATCGTCCGTTTCATTGGTTCATGCTAGCACCGCCGAATGTCGAGGCCGTCATCGGCCGAGGTCGGATGTGTTGCGTTCTCGTGTTCGGCCGATCCTCGGGCCGGGTCGGCGGCGGGGCGACCGAGGCAGAGGCCGCCGGGTCGGCGGCTTCGGCGCGGCCAGCTGCCGACCTACACGAACAGGCGCGGGTTGACGAACGAGCCGTTGAAGCGGACCGCCCAGTGGAGGTGCGCGCCGGTCGAGTGGCCCGTGTTGCCCTCGTGGCCGATCACCTGGCCCGATTTGACGTGGCTCCCCGCGCCGGCCGGGCAGTTCGGCTGCATGTGGGCGTACCAGGTTTCTAGCGCCTGGCTGTGGGCGATGATGACGATCCAGGCCGGATCCGCACCGTCGGCGTAGTTCCAGCCGCAGTAGACGACCGTGCCGCTGCCGGAGGCGCGAACGGACGTGCCCGCCGGGGCGACGATGTCGATCCCCTGGTGGAAGTGGGCGCACGATCCGACCGGCGGCTCCCACGCGAACCCGGTGCAGCCGAAGTCCTGCGTCACCTGGCCGGACATCGGCCAGATCAGCGTGCCGTTGTAGGCCGACGGGATGTTGCCGTGGGCGTATGCCGCGGCAACGAGGTTGCTGATCCGCTTGGCGAGGGCCGCCTTGGCTTGGGCCGTGGCCGCCATCGCCTTGGCGAGGTTGTGCTTGTTGCGGATCAGCTTGGCGTACGCGTTCTTCTGGATCTGGAGAGCGCGGGCCGTCTCCGCCTCGAGCCGCTTCAGCTCCAGCTGGGCGGCCTTGAGCTCCTTGAGCTGGCCGTTGAGCTTGATTCTCTGGGCAGCCGTCTCGGCCCGCAGGCCGTCGGTGGCCAGCCGGGTCTCGACGACGGTCTGGTGGATCGCGGCGAGGGCGTCCTGGTCGGCGACGATCTGCTCGGCGAGGGCCTTGTCCTGCTCGCCGACGTCGATCGAGTAGCTGACCTCGGAGAGGACGTCGGTGAAGGAGCCGCCCGACAGGAACGTCTCGAGGAGCGAGGTCCGGTCGGTGTCGTACGCCTGGCGGAGACGCTCCGCGAGGAGGTCCTTCCGCTCCTGAAGGTGCCAGCGCGCGCGCATCTCGGTCGTCTTGATCCGGCTCAGCTGGGTGTCGAGGAGCTCGAGCTGGGCGACGAGCGCGAGGTAGTGCTGCTTGACGACGTCGATCTTGACGACCATCGAGTTGATCGACTTCTTGACCGTCACGAGATCGGCGTTGATCCCGCTGAGCTGGCGCCTGGTCGACGCGATCTCGACGCCGAGATCGGCCTGGAGGGCGTTGATCTGGGCGACCTGGTTCTTCTGATCGCGAAGCTGCTTGGCGAGGGCCGTCTGGCGGGCGCGGGCATCGGACAGCTCGTCGGCACCGACGGGCCCGGCAGGGCCACCGAGCATCCCGACGAGGAGCGGGATCAGGACGAGGAGCGGCAACCTGGTCAGCCCGCGCGGCCGGCGTCGCGCGCCGGGGCCCGCGGTCGGGGCGGTGGACAGGTCGCCGCCGGCCCAGCTGGACCGTGCGGAACGGGACTGCTTGTGGTCCGTGTGCGCGCTGGGGCGCATCACAGGAGCGATGTCATCGTGCGAGCAAACTCCGTTGGTCGCGTCTTTTGCGCACAGCGCGCCTGGCGCGGGTGGCGGCTACGCCCGCCGCTTTCGATCGCCCCGACGGGCACCCTCAGGACGACGACCGGCTTCGGCCATGGTACCGCGGGTTGCAAACGTATGTCAGTCGGCCTCTCGGCACCACCCTGACGATGGTCCCAGCGCCTCTCGGACCCTACCGCAGCGAACCGCCCACGACATCGTCCATTCGGCCCATTGGTCGGCCGCCGCGGCCGCGCGGGCCGATCTCAGGTGGTGCGGACGAAGATCCCCCACAGCGCGCCGAAGATCAGGAACGGGCCGAACGGAATGAACGTCCGCCGGCCGATCCGGCGCGTGACGAGCAGGATCGCCAGGACGAGGCCAGCGGCGAGGAGGCCGGACAGGAGCCCGCTGAAGGCCCGGGCGAAGCCGGTCATGAGCCCGACCCCGATCAGCAGCTTCACGTCGCCGATCCCGAATGCACCCGCCCCGAACGGGATCGAGGCGAGATAGATCGCGGCCGGCACCACGATCGCGATGAGCACCGCCAGCCCGACTTCCGTCCCGACCAGCGGGTTGCGGCCGACCAGATCGAGCACGAGCGCAAGAGGGATGATCGGCAGCGTCACCTCGTCGGGCAGAAGCCGCTGATCGAGATCGACCGCGAACCCCAGGACCAGGCCGGCGAACCACAGCCCGAAGAGCACTTGGACGATCGGTTCCGC
>JACDAH010000408.1 GCA_013695505.1 Chloroflexota bacterium
GTGCATGACGTTTCGCTCCTCCTCTGTGCCGGCTCAGCCGGCCCTTGCTCTGAGCATAGTCCGACGCGACCGGCCGCCGGCTCCCTGGGTGATCCGATCGAGCATGATCCCCAGCAGGACGATCGCGACCCCGGCGGCGAGGCCCTTCCCGAACTGTTCTCCCCGGGCGAACCCGGTGATGACGTCGAAGCCTAGCGCCCCCGCGCCGACGAGGCCGCCGATGACAACCATCGAGAGGACCATGACGATGCCCTGGTTGGCAGCAAGCAGGAGGGCCCGGCTCGACATCGGCAGCTGGACCTTCCACAGCAGCTGGCGGCGGGTGGCGCCGGATGCCAACGCGGCCTCCATGACGGTCGCGGGGACGGCCCGGATCCCCACCTCGACGAGCCGGATCACCGGGGGCGCCGCGTAGATGATCGCGGCCACGATGGCCGTGAAGCGGGTCGGGCTGAAGAGCGCCAGTGCCGGGATCAGATAGACGAAGGCGGGCATCGTCTGGGCCGTGTCGAGGATCGGCCGGAGGACCGCCCGGAGACGATCGTGACGAGCGGTCTGGACTCCGACGGCGATCCCGAGGATCAGGGTCAGGAGCGTGCCGACGAGGACGGTCGTCAGCGTCTCCATCGAATGCTCCCAGAGACCGAGAAGCGCGATCAGGCCGAGGCAGATCGCCGCGATGATCGCGGGTCGCCGGCCCGAGACGGCCCACGCGATCAGGGCGACGATCGCGATGAGCAGCCACCACGGTGACATCTTGAGGAAGCCCTCGAGCGGGTTGATCACGACCGCCGTGATGATGTCCTTCGTCGACAAGGTGATGCCCTGGAAGGTGTCGGTCAGCCAGTTCGTGAATTCGTTGATCGGGCTCCGAAACGAGAAGGCGATCGCATCGGGAAAGGCGGTGGCGTCGACGATGAACGGCGCCGCCAGACCGGCCACCAGGATCGCGACCGGGACGCCGATCGACAGCCACCGCGGGCTCGGCACCTGGCCGATCCGTGTCTTCGGATCGAGCCACTCGCCGGCCGCGAAGGTCAATCGGTCGAGGATGATCGCGAGGATGACGATCGCGATGCCGGAGTCGAACGCCGAGCCGACGTCGTGCTTGTTGAGGCTCTGGGTCAGGCTCAGCCCGAGGCCCGGTGCTCCGATGAGCCCGGTGATCACGATCATCGAGAGCCCGAGCATGATCGTCTGGTTGATCGCAAGGCCGATCGCCCGCCGCGCCAGCGGGATCTGGACCTTGCGCAGGATCTGGCGGTCTGTCGCGCCCAGCGACCGGGCCGCCTCCACCGTGGATGGCGCCACCCCGCGGACGCCCAGGGCGGTGATCCGGATCGCCGCCGGCATCGCGAAGATGAGGGTCGCAATCGTCGAGGGCGTGGCTCCGATCAGGAACAGCAGCGTGATCGGCGTCAGATATGCCAGCGTCGGCATGATCTGCATCACGTCGAGGATCGGCGAGAGGATCCCCGAGACGCGATTGCTGCGGCCGGCCAGAATGCCGAGGGGCAGCCCGATCAGGAGGGCGATGACAACCGCCGCCAGCATCATCCCAAGGGTCAGCATGCTCTCGTCCCACAGGCCGAGGACGCCCAGCGACGCGAAGCCCAGGACGCCGAGGAGCGCCAGCCGCCACCCGCCGAACAGGAACCCCAGCGCACCCGCAAGACCGAGGACACCGGGCCAGCCGAGCGACGCGGTGATCTCGTTGAACACGTCGATCAGGCCGCCGACGACGACGCGGACCGGCGCGAGCAGGTCCCGGTTCCGAGCGACGATGTCGTGGACCTCGTTCAGGCTCCGGAAGAGCGGCTCGTCGTCGTTGTGGGGCAGCCTCCACTGGCCGCGGAACAGGACCCACGCGAGGGCCGCTGCGGCCGCCAGAACGACGACCAGCGCGCGACGGGCGGCGACCGGGTCGGCGAGCAGGCCGGTCCGATACCCGACGGCTGTCACGCCTCGGCCTCGTCCCTGCCGGCGATCGTTTCGAGAATGGAGGCCCGGTCTACGACTCCGACGAGCGTGCGCCCTTCCACGATCCTGATCGGCTTCTCCGTCGCGGCCGCCGCGTGGAGGGCCGTGCGGATCACCGCGGTAGGCGGAAAGACGGGGCCGTCGACGGGGTCGTCGGCGGTCGCCGGGCGCATCACCCAGCGCAGCGTGAGGACGTGCGACTTCGGGATGTCGCGGACGAAATTCTCGACGTACGCGTCGGCCGGCCGGGCCACGAGCTCCTCCGGGCGCCCGATCTGGACCACCTTGCCGGCCCGCATGATCATCACGTGGTCGCCGAGCTTGAGGGCCTCGGCGAGGTCGTGGGTGATGAACACCATTGTCTTCTTCAGGTCGTGGTGGAGGCGGATGACCTCGTTCTGCATGTCCCGCCGGATGAGTGGATCCAGGGCGCTGAACGGCTCGTCGAGGAGCATGACCTCGGGGTCGCCGGCGAGGGCGCGGGCCAGGCCGACCCGCTGCTGCTGGCCGCCCGACAGCTGCTCGGGATAGCGATCGGCCATGCCGTCGAGGCCGACCAGGCCGAGCATCTCCTCGGCCCGGGCGTGTCGCTTGCCCTTGTCCTCGCCGCGGAGCTCGAGCCCGAACGCGATGTTGTCGAGCACCCGCCGATGGGGGAGCAGGCCGAAGTTCTGGAAGACCATCGAGAAGCGCCGCCGACGGAGCTCACGGAGGCGTTCCTGGCTCGCCTTCCGGATGTTCTCACCCTCGAGATCGACCTCGCCGAACGTCGGCTCGATGAGGCGGGTCAGGCACCGGACGAGGGTCGACTTGCCCGACCCCGACAAGCCCATGACGACGAAGACCTCGCCGGGACGGACGTCGAAGGAGACGTCGTTGACGGCGATCGTCCCGCCGTGCTTGTCGACCGCGGTGTCGATCGCCTCGGCGGTCGGGGTCGGCCCGGACTGCCGGGTGAGGCGCGCCTCGGCCGGGCCGAACACCTTCCACAGGTTCCGAACCGCGATGGTCGGCTGGCCGGACGATGCCGCATCCGGTGTTCCGGGGCCTGCGGGCGCTCCGCCGGCTCGGGCGAGTGATCGCGCGGTCGCGGCGGGGTCGGTCGGCTCGGCGACAGAGGTCACGGCATGCTCCTGCGCGGTGACGGGCGACGTGCGGGGACGGTACACCACCCCGCGACGCTCGGGCACCCCGTTCGGGTCGACCGCGCACGATCTAGACTCCCCGCGTGCCCGCCTCGCCGTCTCCGCACCTGCCGGACCATCCTGCCCACCTGTGGCGGAACCCCGACCCGAAGCCCGCTTACGACGTCGTGATCATCGGCGGCGGCGGGCACGGCCTCGCGACGGCGTATTACCTCGCGAAGAACCACGGGATCACGAACGTCGCAGTGCTCGAGCGGGGCTGGTTGGCCGGCGGGAACATGGCCCGCAACACCGCGATCATCCGGAGCAACTACCTCTGGGACGAGAGCGCTGCCATCTACGAGCACTCGCTCAAGCTGTGGGAGAAGCTCCCTGACGAGCTCGACTACGACGTCCTGTTCAGCCAGCGCGGGGTGATGAACCTGGCTCATTCGCTGGGGGACATCCGAGAGGGCCGGCGGCGGGTCAGTGCCAATCGGTTGAACGGGGTCGACGCTGAGTGGCTCGAGCTCGATGAGATCAACCGCCTCTGCCCGATCATCAACCTCTCGCCGGAGTCCCGGTACCCGGTCCTCGGGGCGACGTTCCAGCCACGGGGCGGGATCGCGAAGCACGATCTCGTCGCGTGGGCCTACGCCCGGGCGGCCGACGCGCTCGGTGTGGACCTGATCCAGGGCTGCGAGGTGATCGGGATCGACGTCGTCGACGGGCGGGCGACCGGGGTCCGGACGTCGCGGGGGCCGATCGCGGCGGGACGAGTCGGGATCGTCGCCGCGGGTCACGCCTCGATCGTGGCGGCGATGGCCGGGGTCGCGTTGCCGCTCCAGTCGCACCCACTCCAGGCCCTCGTGACCGAGCTCCTCGAACCGATCCATCCGACGGTTGTGATGTCGAACGCGGTCCACGTCTACGTCTCGCAGGCGCACAAGGGCGAGCTCGTGATGGGCGCCGGGATCGATTCGTACAACTCGTATGCCCAGCGTGGCTCGTTCCACATCATCGAGCACCAGCTCGCCGCCGCGCTCGAGCTCTTCCCGATGTTTGCCCGTGCCCACGTCCTCCGAACCTGGGCGGGGATCGTCGACGTCAGCCCCGACGCGTCGCCGATCATCGGGGCGACGCCGGTGGAGAACCTGTTCGTGAACTGCGGCTGGGGCACCGGCGGGTTCAAGGCCACGCCGGGGTCGGGCTGGGTGATGGCGGCGACGCTGGCCGCGGGGTCGCTGCACGAGCTCGCTCGACCGTACGCGTTCGAGCGGTTCACGACCGGGGCGCTGATCGACGAGCACGGTGCCGCCGCGGTGGCTCACTGATGGTGATGTCCGCGACGGTCCTGACCCGGCTCGCCGGGCGAGCCGTGCGTCGGTCGGCGGGGTCGCAACCCGCCCCCGAGCGATGCTCCTTCGTCGCGGCACTCGCCGGGCGAGCCGCGCGTCGGAGGATGCCGTTCCCGCCCGATGCCACATGGCGCTCGGTCGCCACACCGCTCGCTGGGCGAGCGGCAGCGCCCTGATGCTGCTGATCCCCTGTCCCTGGTGCGGGCCGCGCGCCGAGATCGAGTTCCGCTACGGCGGCCAGGCCGGCGTGGCTTACCCCGCCGACCCGGACGCGCTCGACGACGAGGCATGGGCCCGCTATGTCTTCTTTCGCGACAACCCCAAGGGCCAGTTCGCCGAGCGCTGGGTCCACGCCGCCGGATGCCGGCGCTGGTTCGACGCAACCCGCGACACGGTGACCCACGAGTTCCTCGAGCCCGCTGGGACCGAGGAGCCCGTCCCGTGACGGTGGACCGACGCCACCCGTCCCTCGGCCGGATCCATCGCCTCCGCCGCGTCCGCTTCACCTTCGATGGAGCGCCTTACGAGGGCTTTCCCGGCGACACGCTCGCCTCAGCGCTGATCGCGAACGGCGTGGACGTCGTCGGGCGGGGGATCTACAGCGGCCGGCCGCGCGGCGTCTTCAGCGCCGGCCTCGAGGAGCCGAACGCCCTCGTCCAGCTGGACCGCGCCGACGGAACATCGGAGCCGATGGTCCGCGCAACAACGGTCGACCTCGAGGACGGCCTGGCCGCCCGTTCGCTCACCGGACGCGGGCGCCTCGCCGGGCACGAGCGCCAAGCCGGGCACGAGCGCCTCGCCGGTGCTACGCATACACCGAACCGCGACGACCACGACCACGACCCCGCCCGCTTCGACCGCAGGTTCGCCCACTGCGACGTGCTGGTCATCGGTGGCGG
>JACDAH010000416.1 GCA_013695505.1 Chloroflexota bacterium
GCACCGATGCGTGCCGTTCGCAGCCAGCTGTCGCTGGCCGGCGTCGCGGCGATCCTCGGCCTGCTCGTCGTCGTCCAGCTTCGAGGCCAGACCGGTGGGTCCGCCCTCGAGACGAAGTCGGCCCAGAACCTGACGACGCTCGTCGCCCAGCTCAACACGGAGAACGACAGACTCCGGACCGAGGTCACGACGCTCCAGGCCCAGCTCGACGAGCTCCGCGCCGATCGGGCGTCCGGCGCAAACTCGGTCGGCCAGATCGAGTCAGAGCTGGAACGGATCCGGCGCTGGACCGGCCTCGACCCGGTCGCGGGGCACGGCGTCCAGATCGTCGTCAACGGCGAGATCGGCGCGTCCGCCGTCGACGATCTCCTCAACGAGCTGCGCAACGCGGGCGCCGAGGCGATCTCGATCGAGGACGTCCGGGTGATCGCGCGCACGGCCGTGAGCGGCGTCCCGGGCTCGCTCGACGTCGACGGCATCCTGCTCCGCGACCCGTTCACCATCCGGGCGATCGGCAAGCCCGAGGTTCTCGTGGGATCACTGACGCGGGTTGGCGGGATCATCGCCCAGCTGTCAGCAACCAACCCGGGCGCGACCGTCGAGGTCCAGCCGAAGGACGATCCGATGACCCTGCCCGCGACGACCCGCGACCTCGTCCCGGTGAACGGCCATCCGCGTCTTTGATACCCTCGGCCGAATGACCGACCGTCCGGCGCTCACGCTCTACCTGGGCGATCTCGTTCGCCTCCAGCGGGCACATCCGTGCGGCGGTCACACGTGGCTCATCGACCGGCTCGGGGCTGACATCGGCCTTCGCTGCCAGACCTGCAACCGGCACGTCCTCGTCGATCGACGGACCGTCGAACGGCGCCTGGTCGAGTTCGTCCGGCGGGGTGATCCGATCCTGAGTGCCGCAGCCGCGCCTCACCCAGGCAGCCCGTGATGCCCGGCGGGCCAGCCACGGCTCCGGCAACGGCGTCCGGCAGCGCCATCGACGTCTTCCGCAACCGGCCATTTCTGCTCCTCTGGCTCGCTCAGGCGGCGACCCAGATCGGCGGCAACATGGTCATCTTCGGACTGACCGTCATCATCGCCAGATCGACCGGCTCCACGACCGCAGTCAGCGCCCTGATCCTGACGTTTCTCCTGCCGGCGGTTCTGTTCTCGGCCCTCGCCGGGGTCTTCGTCGACCGCCTCGACCGGCGCCTGGTCCTGATCCTGACGAACATCCTGCGCGGCGGCGCCTTCATCGCGATGTTTCTCGTCGGGGACCACCTGCTCCTGATCTACGTCCTGAACATCCTCGTCTCGACGATCACCGTCTTCTTCGCGCCCGCCGAGGCGGCGATGATCCCGATCCTGGTCCCGCGCAAGCAGCTCCTGTCGGCGAACGGCATCTTCACGCTGACCCTGAATGCGGCGTTCGCCCTGGGCTTCACGCTGGTTGGTCCGCTCATCGTGAAGATCGCCGGAGCCCCGGCCCTGATCGTGGTCGTGGCCATCCTGTACTTCGTGGCGGCCGCTTTCTGCTTCACGCTGCCGCCAGGCCCGCCTGTTCAGCGCGACAACGCTCCGAGTGGCGCTCGTGGCCGGGCCCGGGAAGCCGAGAACGCGATCGGATCGGTCGTGATTCAGCTCCGCGAGGGCCTGAGCTACATTCAGGCCCACCGCGAGATCCGCTGGTCGCTGATCTACCTCGGGATCGCCGCGTCGCTCGTCGGCGTGCTCGGCGTCCTCGGACCGAACTTCGCCAAGGACACGCTCGGGCTCGGGCCCGAGGACTTCGTCGTCGTCGTCCTGCCGCTCGGGGTCGGGATCGTGATGGGCATCCTCCTCCTCAACGCCTACGGGCGGCTGCTCCCTCGGCGACGGGTCATCGAGGGTGGTCTGATCGCCCTGGGCGGGTTCCTCGGCGCGATGGCCCTCTCCGGCCGGATCAGCAGCTTCCTCGCGTCGTCCGTGACGCGGACGGGTCTGCCTGACCTTTCCCTGCTCACGTCGCTCCTGTCGATCGTCGTGGCGCTTGCGTTCTTCGCCGGACTCGCCTACGCGGCCGTCGCGATCCCGGCCCAGACCCAGCTCCAGGAGGACCTCCCCGAGGACGTCCGGGGCCGCGTGTTCGGGGTTCTGAACATGCTCGTCTCGGTCGCGAGCTTCCTGCCGATCCTGGTCGTCGGTCCGATCGCCGACATCCTCGGGACGACGATCGTGCTCGTGATCGTCGCGCTCCTCATCAGTGCATCGGGCGTGGCATCCATCTACCTCCGGGGGCCTCTCCGAGCCGTCGAGCGCGACCGCAAGGCCGCGACGGGCGACCACGACCCGTTCGTGTCGGCCCTGGGCGTCGAGCTTCGGCCCGAGGACTATCCCGACGAGGATGGCGATGGGATCCCCGACTGGCCGATCGAGGCGACGGGGGACATCACGGCCGACGCGTCCGCCTGGGACGCGCCATCGGACGAGCCGCTGCCATCGGCAAGCCCCCGGCTGGCCGCCGATCCGTTCACCGCCGCCCAATCCGAGTTCGATCCTGACGCGGCGACGGGTGAGCTTCGCGTGGAAGACGCGGACGATGATGGGCCGGCCGCCGACCGGGCGGACACAGATGGAGCCGACGTCGACGCGGACGCGCCCGATCGCGTCCCCCCAGCCTGACCTGGACCGCCGCCCATGCCCCGAATCGCCATCGTGTTCACCGGCGGGACCATCAGCATGCGCCACGACGCCGACGCGGGCGGCAACGTGCCGGTTCTCGGTGGCGCGGCGCTGCTCGCCACGGTCCCGGGTCTCGACGCCATCGCGGATCTCATCCCGATCGACCGTGGCCTCAAGCCGGCGAGCCACTTCTCCTTCGACGACCTGTTCGGGATCGCAGCCGACGTTCGGGACGCGCTCGCCGACCCAGCGATCGCCGGCGCCGTCGTCGTCCAGGGCACCGACACGATCGAGGAGACCGCGTTCTTCCTCGACCTCCTCCATGACGGTCCCAAGCCGCTGGTCGTCACCGGCGCGATGCGCTCGGCCAGCGCCGCCGACTACGACGGACCGGCCAACCTGACCGCGGCCGTGCGGGTGGCGGCCTCGCCGGGGGTCCAGGCCGCCGACATCGGTGCCGTTGTCGTCCTCGACGGCTCGATCGAGCCTGCCGACGACGTCACGAAGACCCACGCCTCGGCCTTCGACACGTTCAAGTGCCTGAACCGCGGATCGCTCGGGCGGGTCGGGGGAGACGGCGCGGTGACGCTCAGCGGCGCACGCGGCCCGCGACGTCGGGTCGCGACGCGTCATGCCGCCGAGCGGGTGTTCCTCGTCACGGCCACCGTCGCGACCGACGGCACCCCGATCGCCGCCCTCCACGCTGCCGGGGCCCACGGGTTCGTCGTTGCGGCGACCGGAGCGGGAAACACGTCGCCAGGGCTGCTCGCCGCGGCCGAGCGGGCGATCGGCGACGGCCTGCCGGTTGTCCTCGCGACGCGCTGCCCTGCGG
>JACDAH010000436.1 GCA_013695505.1 Chloroflexota bacterium
GTACACGGGCGGATCGGACTTTCCGATCACCACGATCGTGTTCGCCGAATCTGCCGGATCGAAACCGTAGGCGGCACAGAAGCCCGCAGTGTCGGCCAGGGCTGGATCGCAGGCGAAGAGCTCGTAGTCGCCACGCCCGGCGAGGGCCGCCTCCAGGGCTGGCCGGCCCGAGTCGTCGGCGTCGGCTATGCGCGTCACGCAGGGAACGGTAGCGCGCCCGACGAGGATCATGTCAGCTCGACTCGCCCGTCATTGCCCCGCAGATCCCGACGCCACCCGAGATCCCGCGGCGGCCGGTCTTCGTCGCGCATGGCTTCGTCGCGCATGGCTTCCTCGCGCTCGGACCGCGGGCGGCCCGCCCACGGCATCGTGGACGGGCCGTCGCTCGCCTTGTCGCTTCCCTAAGCAGACCGATCGGGGTCGCCACCGGTCAGCCGGCGCTGAAGCTCTTCACGGACGGCCAGCGCCGCCGGGCTGGGAGCCGTGGTGCCGGCAACGTCCACTCCGACACGCTCCGCGAGGAGCAGGGCCAGAAGAGACTCGAGGATCGTCCCGCCACCCATCGGGCTCGTCCCCGTGCCATCGCCGTTGGCCGCGTTGCCAGCGTCCCCGCGGCCGCCGATGACGACCTTCGGGACGATGTCGACGCCGGACTTCTCGACCGCTTCCGCGAAGCGGGCCATGACCTGCTGGGTCAGCTGGTAACGTGGCCCACCGTACGCCCGGACCTGCTCCTCGATCGCCATCGCCTGGGCGATGCCGACACGGGCGGCCCGCTCGGCATCGGCCCCGGCGAGGGCCGACACCCGCGATGCCTCACCGACGCCGAGCAGGCGGACCTTCTCGGCCTCGGCCCCGGCGAGGGTCTGGATCTGCGCCGACTGTTGCTGGGCGCGGGCCAGGTCGGCCTTGCCCTGGTTGGTCTGGATCGCGATCGACAGCTCCGACTCGGTGATCGACTGTTGCTGGCGCGCCCGGGCCTCGGCCTCACGAAGCTCGCGCTCCTGGACGGCCGCGTCCTGCTGCCGACGGTACGTCTCGACCTGCTCCATCGCGACCTGGCGCGAGCGAAGCTGGGTCAGGATCTCCTCGAGCTTCGAGCCGCCCCGCCCCTCGGTCGGCGTCCCGATCAGGACCTCCTGGAGCTCGAGGTTGTAGCGATCGAACCGACCGCGCATCTCGACGCTCGACTGGTCCTGGATCTCCGCCCGGTCCTGGAGCAGCTGGATGAGCGTCCGGGTCTGGGCGACGTTCTTGAAGTAGGCGCTGACCATCGGGTCGAGCGTCTGCTCCACGAGGCGCTTGACATCCCCGAAGCGCTGCACGACGAGCGGCGCCTTGCGATAGTCGATGTGGACGACCACCGACAGCGGAAGGCTCGGCTCGAACGCGTCCTTCGTGATCAGGTCGACTTCCGACAGGTTCTCATCGAACTTGTGGTCGCCCGCCGCGGCGGCCTGCCACTTCAGGATGAAGTTCGTCGTCGGGACCATCACGACCTTGCCAGCGTACGTGTTGAACGCGTACTTGCCGGGCAGCAGCGGCTGGGCCCACACGCCGCGCTCGCCCTGCTCGACGAGCTCGCCGTGGCCGTAGGCGTCGCCGGACAGGTCGGTGCCGGTCTCGCCGGTGTACGAGACGACGACCCCGACGGTGCCGACCTCGACGACAGCCTTCGGGACGAGCTCGACGGTCGCGAACAGGCGGTTGAGGTAGTAGGTGCCTTCGACGATCACCTGGAGCTGGCGACCGCGGCGGCCACCGGCGGCCAGGAACCGCTCCGGCTCCTGGAAGCTGTTGTGATAGGTCGCGACGACGTCGGGATCGGCGCCGACGATCGGGGCGATGATCTCGCCCTGGCCGAGCGACGGGCCGTCATGAATCGTGACCACGCCGAGGACGTCGTCCTTGCCCGTGATGACGACCGGCTCGAAGCCGTGCCGCGCCTCGATCATCGACATCATCTGGTCGAGCGTCGCCTGGTCGGACCGCTCGAGCGGCAGGCCGTAGACGCCGGCGGCCGTGATCACGACGAACTGGGCGAGGTTGATCGCATATGTCCCTTCGCGCAGGATCCGCCGCTGCGGGCCGCGCTGGCCGGCGCTCTCGAGGAAGGTGCGGACGTCCGAGAAGTCCACGCCGTCCGGCGTCCGGGCCGCCGCCCTCGCCGTCGCCTCTGCGATCGCTCCGCCGGGAGTCGCCATCCGGCCCTGGCGAGACCAAGTGGACTACACCGCGATGGTCGATGTCTTCCGGGAGGCGCGGGTGGCCGATGGAACGGGCTGGGAGATGACGGCC
>JACDAH010000447.1 GCA_013695505.1 Chloroflexota bacterium
TGCCGTCACCGGAGGCCAGGTCCGGGGACAAGACGGGCTGCGGCCCGACGCTCCTGGCTCGTGAGAAGCGGTCGTCCCGTGGCCCGATAGGTCGCGGCAATTCCACGGGCGGCAGCCTGAACCGCCGCACTCGCCGACGCCCGAGGCTGCCAGCCGAGCGCGCGCGCCGCGCTGATGTCGAACTCGACGACGGCCGTGTCGCCCGGCCAGCCGCCGCCTCCGGGCGCCGCGCCGCTGAACGAGAGCTCGACGGCATCGCTCGACAGGCCGATCGCCTCGATCACGAGCTCGGCGACGCGCCGGACCAGCAACGTCCCCTCCGGTCCGAGGTTGAGGACGGTGAGCGGACGAAGGGGCGCCCGGTCCGCGGCGTGGCGCATCCCGGCCACGAGATCGTCCACCGCGACGTATGGCTTGGCCTGTGAGCCGTCGCCCAGGATCTCGAGGCGGGTCGGGTCGCGGAGCAGCTTCACGACGAAGTCGTGAACCACCCCGTGATCGGAGCGCGCGCCGACCGTATTGCCGAACCGGAAGGCGAATGCCCGCCAGTCGTACAGGTGGGCGAAGCCCGCGATGATGGCTTCACCCGCCACCTTGGCCGCGGCGTAATGAGACTCGGGCCGGAGCGGCCCGTCGTCCTCCGCCGTCGGCGTCCGCGTCGGGTGCCCGTACACCACCCCCGACGACGCGTACCACAGCTCGCGGATCCCGTGCTCCCGCATCGCCTCGCAGACGACCTCGGTCGCGACGATTCCCGAAGCGAAGTCGCGTTCCGGATGGCCGTGACCAGCGGCGATGTCGGTGCCGGCCGCAAGGTGCACGACGCGGTCGTGGCCGGCCATCGCGGCTCGCACCGTGGGCGCGCTTGCCGCGTCACCCTCGACGAAGGAGAGTCGAGGCGTCGGGATCATCCGATCGACCCAGTCGGGGGCCGCGCTCGACAGGTTGTCGAGCACGGTGATTTCGCCGCCGTCGGCGAGGAGCGCAGAGACCAGCTCGCTACCGATGAACCCGGCGCCGCCGGTGACGAAGGTGCGGGCCGGAGCTGCCCGAACGGTCAGCCCGGCCATCTGGCGCGGGCTGCCGCAAACCTCGCGTCGAGGCCATGCCAGCGTCCCGCGCGGAATGCCGCCAGGCACAGCAGCGGGATCCACTCGACCGAGTATTCGTAGATCCACTTGTCATTCCAGAGCGTCGCGAACTGGAGATGGAGCGCCATCCCCGCCGCGACGAGAGCCGCAATCGGCGTCAGGAGGCCAAGGACGAGCAGGATCCCGACGAGGGTCTCGAGCGCCCCGATCCCGAACCCGAACAGTCCGAAGTTCGGAAGGATCACGTTCTCCACCAGTGCTCGGTATGGCGCGATCGGGTGGTTCTGGGCAATGACCTCGTACTGCAGGATCGAATGGGCGCTGCGGTTGCCTTCGGCGTTGATGACGAAGCCGATCGGCGTGTCGGGCCAGAGACCGGGCACGGGCGGCAGGATCTTCGCGAGGCCATTGTGGAGATAGACGATCCCGAAGTAGACCCGGAGCAGCGCCATCGCCCGTCCGAACCATGGGCGATCGACGACGGCGCCGATTCGGTCCGACGCCACCGCGCCGACGGCCTGGGGCATGACTTCCTCCGTTCGGTGGGCGGCTCGGTGGCCGGTGGTGCGGTCGAGAATGCCAGTCTATTGGCGCCGCCGTGACGTCCGCGTGACACCCCGGGCGGCCGTCGCATCCTGTCCGTATCCTGTCGGAACGGGTCGGATGCCGGCCGCCTCCCTGACCCCTGACCCGGAGACACTCCTTGACCGCCATCAGTGGACTCGACGGCCAGGAGGTCCGAAGCCCGTCGAACGATCGGCATGCGTCCGGACTGGGGCCGGCGATCGCCGGAATCGTGGCCCTGGCCGCTTACATTCGGACGCTCCTGCCCGGCATGGCGTTCGGCGACTGGGGCGAGATGCAGACCGTGCCCCACGTTCTCGGGATCGCGCATCCGACGGGCTATCCCACGTATGTCCTCTTGGCCGCGATCACCGAGCTCGTGCCGATCGGGTCCGTGGCGTTCCGGGCGAATCTGCTCTCCGCGGTGCTCGTCGCTGGCGCGGTCGCACTGGTGGCCGCGATCCTTGTCCGTCTCGAGGTCCGGGTCGTCTTCGCAATCGCGGTCGCGCTGGCCTTTGGTGCGGTCGGAACGGTCTGGGCGGCGGCGACCGTGGCGGAGGTCAATGCGCTCCACCTCGCCCTGATGGCCCTGACGATTGAACGGACCCTCGTCTGGCAGCAAGAACGGCGGGCGCGCGACCTCGCCCTGGTCGCGCTCCTGATCGGCCTCGCTCTCGGCAACCATCTCCTGACCTTGTTCGTCGCCCCGTTCCTCGTCTGTTTCGTCATGTGGGCGGGCCGAACCACCGTCCGTTCGAATCCCCGGCTGCTGGTGCGCTCGGTCGCGGCCGGCCTGATCGGCCTGGCCGGGTACGCCT
>JACDAH010000448.1 GCA_013695505.1 Chloroflexota bacterium
GCCCTCGATCGAGACGGCGGCGGGCGCATCGATCGGCGACGCGGGCGCGTGGCGCGACGTCGCGTCGACCGGCGACCGGCTGCTCCGGATCGCAGGTCTCGACGGCGGCGAGGGCCTGGCCGGCGACCACCAGATCGGCTCGAACAACTGGGTCGTCGGCCCGTCGAAGACCGCGACCAAGACCGCGCTGCTCGCCAATGACCCGCATCTCGGGATCGGGATGCCGTCGGTCTGGTACATGAACGGGCTGCGCTGCCGGTCGATCAGCGCAGCGTGCCCATTCGAGCTGACCGGGGTCTCGTTCCCCGGCGTGCCGGGCATCGTCCTCGGCCACAACGCGAAGATCGCGTGGGGTGCCACGAACGTCGATCCGGACGTCCAGGACCTGTTCTCGATCGAGCAGGATCCGGCCAACCCGGCCAACTACCTCGTCGGCGGTGCGTCCATCCCCTACGACATCCGTCACGAGACGATCAGGGTGGCCGGCGCCGCCGCGGTCGAGCTCGACGTCCGGACGACCCGCGACGGCCCGCTCATCAACGACGTCGACAGCCGCCTCGCGGACGCTCCCATGCTCGCCCTGCGGTGGACCGGCACGGACGCCGTGGACGGCACGTTCGAGGCCCTGTTCCGGATCAGCACCGCGTCCACGTTCGCGGAGTTCCACGCAGCTTTCGAGACGTACGGGGCGCCGTCGCAGAACTTCGTCTATGCCGACATCGCGGGCCATATCGGGTATGTCCTGCCGGGCCGGATCCCGATCCGGGCCGACCCGAACGATCATGGCGACCGGATCCGGCCAGGTGACGCCGCCCATGACTGGACGGGCACGATCCCGTTCGCGGACCTGCCCTGGCAGCTCGACCCGCCGAGCGGCGTGATCGTCACCGCGAACAACGCGGCCGTCGATGACGCATACCCCTATTTCATCGCCCAGGAGTGGGACCCGGGCTATCGGGCCAAGCGGATCACGACCCTCCTCGACCAAGCCGCGAAGGCCGGCGGCGTGACGACCGACGCTCTCCGGGAGATCCAGTTCGACAACCACGTCCTGCGCGCCGCGAAGATCGCCCCGATCGTCGACACCGCCACCGCCGCAACCGACGACGGCGCGCTCCTCGCTGGCCGGATCCTCGACTGGAAGTCGCTCGACTGCCCAGCCGAGGGACAGCGGAGCCTCGGCTGCGCGGCCTATCTGTCCTTCGAGTACCGCCTCGTCCGCAGCCTGTTCGATGACGATCTCGGCGAGCTGGCGCGCGAGTACGTCGGCGGCGGGGCGTCGTGGCAGGCGACGATCGCGCTCCTGGATCAGCCCGAATCGGCCTGGTGGGACGACACCACGACGGCCGTCAAGATCGAGACGCGCGATGACATCGTCGGCCGTGCGCTCGACGACGCCGGGCGCGAGCTGCGGGCGGCGTACGGCGATCCGACGAAGTGGACCTGGGGCGGCATGCACAAGGCCCGTTTCGCGGAGACGACCCTGGGCTCGTCCGGGATCGGGCCGATCGAGTGGTACTTCGACAGGGGCCCGTTCGCGGCATCCGGCGCGGCCGGCGCGATCAACAACACGTACTACCGTCCATCGCGGGCCTACCCGGACCCGGACGACCCGACAATCAAGCCGGTCGGGATCGACGACGTCTTCTCGATCACGAACCTGCCGTCATACCGCCTGTCGATCGACATGAAGGACTTCGACGGCGCCCGGATCGTCCAGACGACCGGCCAGAGCGGCAACCCCTTCGATCGCCACTACGGCGACCTGATCGACGAGTGGCTGACCGGCAACACGGTGGCGTTGCCGTTCTCGGTCAGCGCCGTCAGCGCGGCGACGGTCGAGACGCTCCAGCTCGTGCCGCGCGCCGGCCGGTAGAAGCAGGCCGCCGGCGCGGCGCGGCCGTCGGTGACCGCCGCCGGGCTACTGTTCGCTGATCGGCAGCGGTCCGTCCGGGACCTCGATCAGGACGCGGCCGCTCTCGACCGCGACGGAATAGATCTCGAGCGGGAGCTCGGCGGGCGGGTCGATCGGCTCGCCGCTGCTCAGATCGAACCGCGACAGGTGCAGGGCGCAGGTCAGGGTGCCGGCGGTGAGAAAGCCCTTGTCGAGCTCGAAGTACTCATGGCTGCAGATGCCCTGGGTCGCCGTGAACTCGTCGCCCTGGCGGATGACGAGAACCTGGTCGGTGCCGTCGACGACGACGAGCTTCATCTCGCCGTCGCGGAGCTCATCAACGCCGATGAGGTCGATGCGCCTCACCTGCGCGCCGGACGGCGTGGAGGCATCAGGCTGCGGGTGCGGCGCTCGCGGCCAACGCTCCGGCGTCCCACTTTGCCTCGAGCAGCTCGCGCAGACGATCCTGGGTTTCGACGAGCGGCAGCCGGGCCACGACCGGCTCCAGGAAGCCGAGGACGATGATCTTGCGAGCTTCGGCGGGATCGATCCCGCGGCTCTCGAGATAGAACAGCTGGGTCTCGTCGATCGGGCCGACCGCGCTCGAATGGGCGGCCCGGCGACAGTCGGGCTGATCGATCTCGAGTGACGGGATGGCGACCGCCCGGGCCTGCTTGGACAGATTCATCCCGAACTCGCCGAGGAAGCTGTCGGTCCCGACCGCGGTCGGCTCGATGATGATCAGGCCCTTCATGTATGACCGGGTCGCGTCGAGGAGGGCCGCCTTCGAGAGGAGGTTGCCGGTCGTGTCCCGTCCGATGTGGCGGGTGAACGAGGTCAGGTCGAAGAGCTGGTCGTCGGCGCCGAAGACGATCTCGACCTGCTCGACGGAGCTCCGGTTGCCGCTGAGGCGGTTGTCGATCCGGCTCCGGACCAGGCGGCCGCCGAGCTGGGCCATCGCCCAGTGGAGCTTCGCGCCCTCGCCGATCTCGGCCTGGCGATGCTGGAACGCAACGGTCCCCGTCGCGAGGTCCTGGATCGACGCGACGCCGAGTTCCGCACCGGCGGCGAGATGGATCTCGAGCGAGCCGCTGAACAGCGCCTGGGGACCGGCCAGCCCGGAAGCCGCGGCGGAGGGCTCGAGCTCTTCGACGATCGACGCGGAGGCGCCCTCGCCGAGGTCGATGACGGTGCGGGTGAGGAGCGCGTGGCCCGGCTCGCCGGCCTGCCAGCGGATGACGATCGGGCGCTCCAGATGGACGCCGGCCGGGACGTGGACGACCACGCCCTGGTTCCAGCCGGCGCGGGTCAGCTGGGCCAGCTTGTCGTCCAGCGGCAGCGTGGTCTCGTCGGCAAGCAGGCGCCGAGCAAGGCCGCCGTCCCGCCGGACCGCCCCGGCCAGCGTGTCGATGACGACTCCCGCGGATCGAGCCGAGTCGTCCAGTGTGATCGCGTCGACCCGGTCTTCGGTGATGGCCACGAAGCCGGCAGCGCCACGTGGCGATTCCGGCGGAGCGCCGGGCCCGGGCGCGGCGGCCGGTGCGTCCCACGGGACGACCGCGGACAGGTCGGCCGTGCGCAGGTCGACATACGTCGTGTAGAGCTGGTTGGTCTCGATCGGCAGCTGTCGGTAGCGCTCGAACGCCGCCCGCCGGTCGGCCGCGAGCCAGTCCGGCTCGGTGACGGCG
>JACDAH010000457.1 GCA_013695505.1 Chloroflexota bacterium
GACCCGAGGGGCGCGGGGATCGGACCACGACAGGCGCTACGGGGTTCCGGCCACCGCTGCCTCGGCCGTCGGCGCGGGCATGAACGGCGTCAGGTCGCCCTTGGCGAGGAGGAGTCGCCTGCGCTCCACTTCGAGCTCGAGGAGCTGGTCCTCCAGGCTCGCACGATGGGCACGTTCCGGCTCGCACGAGCAGCACTTCGCGAGCTCCGGGTCGTAGACGGTGCCGTCGGTGGGCACCGAGACCGCGCGGGGACGTTCCGCCTCGTCGCCGACCTTCGGAAGCAGGACGACGGCTTCCTTGAACGCATTCCGGACGGCCTCGGTGTGCCAGTCGACGTCATCGAGGGTGTGCCAGTCGCCGGGGGCGTCCGCGGCAACGAGGCGGTAGTCGATGTCGTAGACCGCGGTGGTGACCGAGTACAGCTCCACGACCTGGCGGACGAAGTAGGTCACGGCTCGGCAGGCATTGTCGTTCTGGATCGATCGCGCCGTGATGTCGGCCGTCTCCTTGTCCTCGTACGTGCTGACGACGACGGATCGCTCGGCATGGGTCAGCATCGATGCCTGGGTGACTGACTGATTGAACTGGTCCGATGCGTGGCTGACGCTCAGCTGGGTGTGGTCGGTCACGCTCGCGGAGGTCGAGACGCTGCCGCTCGGCGTGCCGAGGATGGCGCTCGGCAGGCCTCCACCGGCCGAAACGGAGGAGCCCGTCTTCACGCTGGCGAGACGGTCGCTGAGGGCTTCCATGCTGTTCGTGACACGCGCCTGATGGATGGTCGAGGCGAACTGCATGAACGTCGTCGCGACCGAGAAGCGGTCCTGCTCGCTCGTGATCCGCCGGAAGCGCTCGCTGTGATAGAGGGTGATTTTCTCGCCGGGCAGCAGGGTCACGGTGTACACGAGCGGCCCATGCTGCTTGCCCCGGCGGCAGAGACGATGCTCGTACGTGATCTTGAACTCGATGAATGATCCACCCACGGATCGGTTGGGCTCGACGTGGTCTCGATCCAGTGCTCGGCGGAAGAACCGGCTGTCGTAATAGATCAGGCACTCATCGTCGGTCAGCCACGGCGGATCGCACGGGCTGACGCAACACGGATCGTCGGAGCAGTCGCTCGCGGGGCGTGCCGGTTCGGCTTCTGGTTTCGGTGGCATCGCGAACCCCCATTTCGGCCGACCGTCTGAGGCGCGCTCAGGTCAGCGGCGGCGTGCTTCCCATGATGCCACCGGCGCGTCTCGCCGACGTCCTGGTTCGCCGGCGCCAAAACAAGAGAAGGCCCTCGGCTAGCGCACGGCTACCTTGACGGTTCCGTACGGGAACGATTCCGGGAAGCCCCCGATCTGAACGTAGTAGGTCACGCCTGCCGTTGTCGCGAACGTGACGGCTGACTGCAGCGTTCGGCCGAAGGGCACGAGCGGAACGTCGTCGATGCAGGCGCCCGGCACCGGCGTGTACCCACCACTGCCATCCGATGTGTAAACGGCGGTAACCGTGTCGTAGTCGCTCCCGGCTGTGTCGACCGTGATCGATCCTCCGGTTCCCGCCACCTTGTACCAGACCGTGTTGCCGACGGGGATGCTGATCGGCCCGTCACCGTAGTCGACGGTCAGACACTCGTACGGGGCCTCCTGAGCGGCTGAGGCACCCTTCGTGGCCGTCCCCGTCCTGCTCCCCGGCTGCAGCAAGATCGCACCGGAAGGCAGATCGTTTGTCGGCACCTTGCCACCGGGCTTCGGGCCGGCGGGTGAGGTCCGAACGTCCTTGATCGTCGAGTCCTGGCCGACGCAGGCGCCGAGGTCGAACGGAAGCGTGCCGGGGAATGTCAGGCTGCCCTCGATGTCGATGAGATCCGAGCTGACCCGCCGGAACCCCGTCGAGTAGCGCATCGTGTAGGTGAACCGTTCACCGGTGGCTCTCATCGTCATCGAGAGCGCCGCCGACCCGGCCACGAAGTCCCCGAACTCGTTGTACAGCGGCTGGATCGACGCACTCACCACCCCGCCGACGACAGGCGCGTCGGCGAATCCCTGGACCGTGGACGAGCCGTCTGACGGGGTAAGGTAGACCGCGATAAAGACGAAAGAGTCGTCGATCCCGATCGACAGGAAGCCCGAGTCGCCGGCTGCGTTCGCTAGTTCGCAATTGACTCCACGGAATGCGAAGCTTCGGACCGAGGCGCCCGGGTTTGTCACGAAGAAGTCCAGCGTGTCCTCTTCCCCGAGGCATGGGGCGAGCGAGTAGCTCTGGCCTCCGGGCAACGTCACAGATCCGGAGACCGCGAGGGGCTGGAGCGTCCCGCTCACCTTCGTCCGGCTGTTTCCATTGCGGAAGGAGTCGGGCTTCGACGACGGACCGATCGGGCTGAGATTCGCTTCGACGGCGGCGGAACCCGCGGGTTGTCCCAGGCCATCGAGGAGCGGGATCGAGGCGGACAGCGAAGCTCCGACAACGTCGATCGAAACCGACAAGTCGTACTCGCGGGTGAGATTCGGGACCCCGACGTACGGATCACCCGACCACACATCGAGCGATGCATCGGGCCCGTACTCGCTCGAGAGAGCCAGTCCCATGAACGGCGTTCCGGCGGAGCCCGCGAGCCCTTCGCAGTTGACGGAAACGGTGTGCGTGGAGAACCGTGATGGCGCGTTGCCTGCCGCGACCGCTGGGACAGCGATTGCGAGAACCAAGGCAACGAAGAAAGCGAACAATCGCCGCACGGAGCACCTCTTTTTTAGGTCGATGCGCCCAGGCGAGTTGCACGACTGGCGATCGGGTCCGGGTCGAGGATCGCCGCAGCTGGGATTGTGGCGCGCGTCAGCCCGATATAGACGAGGGCAAGGACCCGTGTCAAGACAAACACTTCACGATTGTCGAAGGACAGCGATTCTGTCCGCGCTAATAGGACAGCGACTTTGTCACCCTCGATCTCATGGAGAAGACGAGGGAGACGATCAACCTGGACAGCTGAGCGCAGCAGCGCCGCGTTTTCCCGAGCGCAGTCCGGTCATGAGTACCAGCCCGTCGGCGCCCGGTGACCCGCGGCGCCTGGACGCCGAAGCTTTGCCGGGCTCTGGCGACCTGCCGGACTCAGGCTACGAGGTACGCGGATCCGCTCCTACCAGTCCAAAGCAAAAGGGGCGCCCGACGGGCGCCCCTTGGTTCGACGGCCAACGTCAGCCGAGGAAGTAGTCGTTCATGAAGGCGCAGAAGTCGAAGTAGAACGCCGGGTGGCGTCCGGCGTCGCGGAGGAGCGAAAAACTGCCGTCGATGAACACGTCGTTGTCGGGGTTCGTGTCGCCCATGGTGTCGACCTGGAAGGTCACGAACAACGCGCCGCGGTCCCGGCTCAGGACATTGCCGGCCCCGTCGCGAATGACGTACGGCTGGCCGACCTCGATGGCGGTGAACTGATAGATGGTGCCCGAGACCAGGCGTGCGTGAAGATCCTTGTAGAGGCCGGCGTGGGTGATCGTCAGCGTTCGGCCCTTGGCGGTCAGGGTCTCGACGGCGTTGTAGTTGTCGAACAGAAGCGGCGGGCCGCCGTCGGTTCGCGGCGCCTTGAGCATGAAGACGCCCTCGAAGGTGACCGCGTCGTGGATGACAAAGCCGCAATCATCGAAATCGAAGGCATCGGTGCCGCTGTAGTGCTCGCGCTGCAGAGGTGCGGCTTGTGCCGGACCCGCCAGGGCCAAAGCGAGCAATGCGACAACCGGAACAAACCGCTTCTTCACGGCGCGACCTCCCTCACCGGGATCGGTCGGTTTCGCCAGTGGCTCGGCGCGGTCAGGGCGACCAGGTTGGAGACCGCGCGTCGACGCCCCCCAATCCCACCGCTGCCGAGCCTAGCAGGCCGATCGGCCGAAGGGAAGTGCCCCGGTGCCGACCCGGACGACCCTCCTCGTTCGCAGATCGGGCCAAATTACGCCCGCGCGACCAGGCCCGGCGACTGGCTGCGGGGATAGGGGCGGACGGGGCGTCCCGCGCCGCCGAGGATCTCCACGACCTCGCGGTCGAGGCCGTCGGCGCGGAAACGCCGCCTGGCCGGTAGGCGGGGGGCTGCGCCCGGCCATTGTCCTGTCGTTGCCAGACAGGCTCCCATCCCTCTAGGCGGCCAACGTCACACATCGGTTCCAGGCGGCACGCGAGGCCGCCGGCCCCCGCATCAGCGGTTCCACGATCTGCGACACGCCTGCCCGACTCTGCGACGCGAACTGGGCGAGGACTTGCGATCGTGTCGCGGATGCTCGGCCACGCCAGCATCACGACGATCGCGAGTGTTGCGGGCGCCTCACGGAACGGAGGCTCCGAAAGTCGACCGAACGGACCGACGTGATCCTCGGCCGCAGGCGTCCACTCTTAAGCTGGCACGGCCGATGGTACAGAAGGTCAAACGGCCCACCCCGGATCGCTCCGGGAGGGCCGTTTTCGTGCTTGCCGGGGTGGTGAGCCGGGGGAGACTCGAACTCCCAACCAACTGATTAAGAGTCCGTGTCAGACACGCACAAACCGCCGATTCCCTCGTGCAGGCTGTCCTGCATCGTCCGCCAGTACCGGCACCATCCACCGGCTAAGGGGTACGGATTGGGGTACGAAGACAACGGCCCCCGTCGCCACCGACTCGGCTGGACGTCCCGCGCGGACGGTGATCGACGGTCGGCACCCGGGGCGGCGGGCCGTGGTCACCCTGCGGCCGCTCGCTTACTTGACGCTTACCAGCGCCGCCCCGTCTAGTGACGCCGGCATGTCGTTCCCGCTCGCCAGGCACCACCGAGATTGAAAGGAAGCGCTCGTCCCGGTCCCATCTATGGTGAACGCCCTACTCAGGGCGACCCGTTGCCAAGGACGGACGGATGAGTCGAGCGATGGTCGAGCGAGCACAGCGAGGCGACCGAGACGCCTACGAGCAACTGGCTCGTGGCGCTGCAAGTCGCCTGCTCCAGGTCGCGGTGCGCATCGTGCGCGACCCCGATCGTGCGGAGGACGCGGTCCAGCAGACACTGGTCGACATCTGGCGGGATCTGCCAACCCTCCGCGATCCGGACCGGTTTGAGGCTTGGACGTATCGGATCGTCGTCCGCCACTGCCGAGCTGAAGCGCGTCGCGGTCGACTCCTTGAGGGGAGGGTCGTGGACCTGTCCGAGGAGATGGCGGCCGGCGGCGACCCGATCGGCGACGTCGCCGTACGCGATCAGCTGGGTCGCGCCTTCCGATCGCTGAGCCACGATCAACGCGTCGTCGTCGTACTTCACCACTACGTCGGACTTCCGTTAGGCGATGTCGCCGAAATCCTGGACTGCCCGTACGGCACCGTGGGCTCGCGCCTGTATCACGCGATGCGAGCGATGCGAGCCCACATCGATGCCGCCGAGCGAACGATCGTCCCCGGAGGGCAGCCGGCATGACCACCCAGACTGACTTCGACCAGACCGTCGCGGCATGGCTCGATGGCATGGGCCGGACCGAGATGCGGTCGGCTGCCGTGGACGCCGCATTGGAGTCGGCCCGGGGGCTGGGCCAGCGACGGGGCCTGCGGGGGGCCCTCGCGGGCGCTCAAGCGTGGCCGAAAACCCAGCGTCACGCTCGGATCCCCCACATTCCGGCCCGGATCCTCCTGGTCGCGGCCTTCGTCGCGGCACTCGCCGCTGCGGCGGTCATCGGCGCCGGGGTGTATCTCCAGCAGCGTCCGACCCTCGGCGGGGGTGGCTGGATCACCGTGTCTGACCACGCTGGCGGCGAAGTCCACGTCCTCTCACCGGACGGTGCGGATCAGCGAGCCGGCGGGGGCCGCGGGAGCAACTACTGCTCCCACCTGTCACCGGCCGGTGATCAGCTCGCCTACTCCGTGCGGCACCAGGGCCTGTTCTTCGAGTCTCTGAATGGCACGGGCCGTCGCCAGATCGGTCGATTCAACAACTACGGCTACAAGGATGGGATCTGGTCTCCGGACCGCGCCCGACTTGCCTACCGGGCAAGTGGTGCCAACGGTGCGATCAGCCGCCTGGAGGTCGTGTCGATGCCGGACGGAACGGTCACGACCCCGCTGACGGCGACAAACGATCTCGTCAGCGAGGCGGCCTGGTCTCCGGACAGTCGACGTCTCGCAATCGCGAGCGCACGTGACGGCCAGGGCAGCATCGAAATCGTCGGGCTGGACGGAACACGCCTTGGTTCGATCGGCCCGCTGCGGTTGTCGGAGGAGGTCAGCATGGCCTGGTCGCCCGATGGGTCGAACCTGGCCTATCTCACGATGACAGCATCTGGCGCGACCTCCCTGGTCGTGGCGGACCTGCGGACCGGTACGCCGCATGAGCTCATGACCGGCTTCATCCTGGTCGATCCCGGCGAGCAGCCGTGGTCAGCCGACGGGCAATGGCTGGCGCTCTCCAGAATCGACGGGAACGTGCTGATCGTTCGTGCGGACGGGACGCAGCGGACGGTCGTCCCGGCGACTGCGCCAGCCGGTTACTGGTCCGCTCGCTGGTCGCCCGTGGACGACATCGTCGCGATCAGGGACGGCGGTTCAATCCTCACGCTCCATGCGGATGGCACGAACCGACGTTCGCACCCCGTCGGCCCTGACCGGCACGCATGGGACTTCGACTGGTCGCCCGATGGCTCGCGGTTTGCCGTTGGTGAGGTCGACAACCTGTCGGGCGCCCTGCGCGTGACGACGCACGACGCGTCGGGCGACATGGCGCCGGTGCTCATTGCAACCTACCCCACCGTCGGCAACGCACCCGCGTCGAACTCACCCGTGGCGCCGGCCGGGCTGGCTCTGATCTGCCTGAGCTGGGAAGGACCCCCGAACGGGCCATGACGAGCCGCCCGCGGCCGATCCTGCATCAGTCCTGTTGCCACCCTATTCAGGCGGCTCCTGGAGGCGGGGACGCGGCCTGCGTTCGCGGGCGGCCGTAGTCGAAATCGCCTCGAGGACGGCTCCGAGCGCCGCGACGGCTGAATGGTGCGCGTCCGTGAGTCCAGGTGACCGAGAGCGATGCCCGACCCGCCTCAGCCTCGGCCGAGCGCGTCGATGAGGGCTTCCGCTGACGCGGGCGGATCGGCCGGTCGCATCGTCATCGCAGCACCGCGTCAAGATGGCGGATGAGCCGCTCGGAGTCGGCTAGGACGGCGTGCGCCTCGGCACCGGCGAGATGCTGGCGGGCGAGGGCCAGTTCGTCGAGGGCGATCACCTCGAGCTCGGCCTGGGCGAGGGATGGGCCGAGCAGGCTCTTGATTGCGGCGTACGGCAGGCCAACCGCGGACAGGTGGGCGAAGGCATCCGCCGCTTTCACGGCGTACAGGCGAGCGTCCGGGTTGGAGGGAGTAGGCGTCAGGCTCAGCTCGATCCACGGCCAGCGGGTGATCTGCCCGTCGCTCTTGGTCTGGACCAGATGGGCCATCG
>JACDAH010000461.1 GCA_013695505.1 Chloroflexota bacterium
TCCGCGGTCGGGTTCCTCGAGACACTCCCCACGCCGACGGTCCCTCTCGGAGCCTCCATGGTCGGAATGGATCACGGCGCCACGGGCGGTGCAACGGATTCCATGGCTGGCATGGGACACGGAAGGATGGGCCACATGTCCGACAGCATGGCGGGGATGACGCCCGGCGCCATGGCCAAACATGCGGATTCCGTGTCAGGGAAGAGCGACGAGCACATGCGGCAGAGGATGGACTCGACCCCCTCGAGCGGTCGGCGCCGTCCGTCCCACAACGCCCCGGCGGCGCCGGCGACGACCCACCCGGCGAAGGGCGAGACGATGGATTCGATGCCTGGGATGGATCACAACGGCAAGCCCCGGACGGCCAAGCCCTGATGCGCTCGCCCGGATCGATGATCGTGACGCTGACGATCGTGCTGGCCGGGCGGGCCGCTGGGCAGGCTCCCAACCCTCCGCGCACCGATCCGCCGCTCACGCTTCAACAGGCGCTGAGCCGGGCGCTCACGAGCAACCTGGAGCTCCGGGTCAGTCGCGTTGATACCGGCTTTGCCCAGGCCGAGCTGGCGGGTTCTCGCCTGCGGCCCAATCCGAGCTTCGCGGCGGAATATCTGAGCACCGGCGACGCCAGGGTCTCGCTGACGCAGGACCTGCAGCTCTGGGGAGCGCGGGGTTACCGCATTCGTGCCGCCCAGCTCGGCCAAGCGCGCGCCCGGTACACGGCGGAGGACGCCGCGCGGCGCCTCCGGCGGGACGTCGCCGGCGCGTATCGCGAGCTGCTGTTCGAGCAGGAGCGGGTGTCACTTCTCGACTCGCTCGTTCGGGTCAACGAGCGGATCAGTCGGGTAGCGAAGGTCGCGTTCGAGCAGGGGCTTGGATCCGAGCTGGACAGCCGGCTCAGCTATACCGTCTCCCAGCAGTCGCTGCTCGACCGCGACGCGGCCGCCCGGGAAGCCGACGTGCAGCAGGTCGAGCTCGCCAGACTCCTGGGCGATAGCCTGACGACCCGGTACCGCTTGGCCGACTCGCTACCGGCCGTCGGGCTGCGCTTCCTCACGGCGGGATACACCGATACTGCCTCGCCTGGGCCGGTGCGTTTCGAGCCCAGTGAAGCCGGCGTCGACAGCCTGATGAGCCTGGCCCTCGCCAGTCGACCAGATCTCCGGGCCGCTGAGGCCGACGTCGCGGCCCAGGGCGCCAGCCTTGCCGCGGCGCGGGCCGCCGGCAAGCCCACCGTCGCGGTGGGCGCGATCTACGGTCGCTCGAGCGACGCGGTGGGTCTCGTCGACGGGCGTGAGGCGAGCAGCGCCGAGAACGGTGTCGGCGTCGGGCTGGTCGTCGGCCTCCCGTTCGGCAACCGGAATCAGGGCGAGGTGCTGCGCGCCCGGTACGCGGGAGAGGCGGCGTCGCTCCGGCAAACCAACCTCCGGCAGACCGTGGAGCGTGACATCCGGGTGGGCCTCGGGCGCCTCGCGCTGGCCAGCTCCCGGGTTGAGACGCTTCGCCGGGTCATCATCCCCTCGAGCCAGGGCGCGCTCCGCGTGGCCGAGACGGCGTTCGGGCGCGGCCAGGTCAACATCTTCGAGGTCCTGCAGGTGCAGCGGACGTACAACGAGAATGCGGGCGGTCTGCTCGAGGGCATGCGCGAGCTGGCCACGGCGCTGGCCGACCTCGAGGCCGCCGTCGGCGCGCCCGTTCGATGAGCTCCAACAGGTGAGGACGAGAGGTATGCGGGGAGCACTGACCGCAGGCATCGTGGCGATTGCGCTGATCGGTGCATGGGCCTGCGACCGCGGCGGTCAGCCCCAGACCCGCTCGCCCGCCGAGCGCGAGCACTCCGGTGCCGAGGGCCCAGAGTCCGAGCCCCACGAGCACGCCGACGAAGGGGCGCCGCACACCCACGCTGAGGGCGGCGCGGAAGAATCCGGCTCCATCTCGCTCAGTCCCGAGGCGCGAGCGAACATCGGCCTGGAGACCGTCGTCGCGACAATCCGCCCGATCGAGCGCACCCTGGCGCTGAATGCCACCCTTCAGGTCGACCCGGATCGGGAGGCATTCGTGTCGTCGCGGGTCCAGGGGAAGGTCACCGCGGTGCGGGCCAAGATCGGCGACCGGGTCGCGAAGGGTCAGACGCTCGTGGTGCTGCAGAGC
>JACDAH010000490.1 GCA_013695505.1 Chloroflexota bacterium
CGTTGGTGCTGGCGTCGGCCTCGACGGTCCTCGCCGCAGACCATGCCGTTGACATCGCGAGCTTCGCGTTCTCGCCCTCGTCGTTCACCGCGAACGTCGGCGATACCGTCACCTGGACCAACGCGGATGCCGCGAACCACACCGCCTCGGCCGACGACGGCTCCTTCGACACGGGGACGATCTCGACCAACGACTCGAAGTCCGTGACGCTCTCGACGGCCGGCACGATTGCCTACCACTGCAGGATCCATTCGGCGATGACCGCGACGATCGTGGTCCGCGAGGCGGTCGGCGGGTCGGCACCCGCCACCGATACGGCCGTCGCGGCGACTGCACCGGCCGCTGCCGGCGGAGACTCGTGGGGACTGCTCGCACTCGCCACCCTCGCCGGCGTGGTCCTCGCGTGGCGTCGATTCGGACGGATTCGCGAGGTCGCCGAGGGCGACTGATCGGACTAGCGGCCGCCGTGGACCTTTGGCAACGGCGGCAGCCCGCGCTTGCCCTCGACGAGAAAGTGGCGGAACCAGTCCCGGACGACCGCGAGGTTCTCGACCCGGCGGAACGGAGTGCCGCTCCGGGTCAGCTCGTGGGTCTCCTCGGGCACACGCAGGAGGCGAACCGGCCGCTTCTTCGACCGGAGAACCGTGAACAGCTGCTCGGCCTGGCCGATCGTGGTCCGGATATCGCGCTCGCTGTGCTGGATCAACAGAGGCGTCCGGATTCGGTCGGCGTAGGCGATCGGCGAGATCTCACGGAAATACGCCGGGTCATCCCATGGCGTCGTCTTGAACTCGTACTTCGCCCAGAAGCCGCCGCTGATGTCGCCGGTCAGCATCAGGAGCCCCATATCGCTGACCGACCGGCAGGTCATCGCGGCCGCGAACCGGTCGTCGTGGCCGAGGATCCAGTTCGTCAGGTAGCCGCCATACGAGCCGCCGGTCAGCCCGAGCCGAGCGGAGTCAGCCAGGCCGTCGTCCACGACAGCCTCGATCCCGGCGATGACGTCGCGCATCGGCCCCGGGCCCCAGTCGCGGATGTTCGCCTCGTTGAACTCGAGACCATAGCCCTCGGAGCCGCGCGGGTTGGAGAAGAAGACACTGATTCCGGTGGCGGCGAGGAGCTGGAACTCGAGCATCGGTGACCAGCCGTAGAGCGTGTGCGGGCCGCCGTGGATCTCGGTCACGAGCGGAGGCGGTCCGGCTTGCGCCCCCTTCGCCGGAACGGCGCCGAGGAACCAGCCCTGGATCCGCCGGCCATCGACCTCCACCCAACGTTCGACCGGTTCGCGGAGCTCGATCTCGGACAGGACGTTGCGGTTGAGGTCGGTCAGCCGTCCCGGCGCGCCGCCCGTCCCGTCGCGGATCCACAGGTCGGCCAGCTCCGTCGCAGAGGCGCGCAGCCAAACGGTCCGCGCGGACCCGCGCTTCGGCTCGACCTGGTCGAACGCCGCGATCGACTGGTGGCCGTTCGTCAGGCGCTCGAGGCTCCCGTCGGCTGTCGCCACCCGCCACAGCTCCATGCTGCCGTCAATCGGCGCCCGGAAGGTCAGCCATGCGCCGTCGCCCGACGGGATCGCGACGTGGTCCTCGCCCGGGACGATGTCACTGTTGATCGAGGCGGACAGCATCACGTCGTGACGGCCGGTCAGGTTTCGACCATCGCCGGCGGTCGACGCGTCCGAGCCGTCGGCGGCGACGAGCCACAAGTCGGACCGGTAGAAGTTCTGGGGCAAGTGACCGCCCATCGCCGCGATTGTCGATCCGTCGGGCATCCAGACCGGCGCGAAGAACGCGGACGATTCGCCGGTGAGCCGCGTCCGCCCGGCGCCATCCGCGCCGACCACCACGAGATGTGAGCGAAGCTCGACGTCATGATCGCGGCGCAGGTTCGTCGTATAGACGACCTTCGTGCCGTCGGGCGACCACGCCGCCTCGCCGACTCCCGCCGCTTCCTCCGTCAGGCGCCGAGCGGCCCCGGTCGCCGTGTCGACGACCCACAGCTGGGCGATCGAGTGATAGGTGAAGCCGACCCCGTTGCTGTGGTAGCCGAGGCGGTCGACGAAGTGGTAGTCGGAATCGGGGGCATCCTCGGGCTTCGGCGAGCGCGACTTCCCGCGACGGCGGCGATCCTCGTCGCGGGTCGCCCCGTGCGACGACGACAGGATGAGCAGCCGCGACCCATCGGGAGACCACCAGAACGCGTCGACCCCGCGCGGGACATCGGTCAGACGGTGCGCCTCGCCGCCGTCGAGGGGCAGGAGGTGGACCTGCTGGCTGTCCTCGCGCTGCTTGGCGTCGACGGCGCTCGGCTCTTCCTCGACGTGCAACCGGCGATCGGACAGGAACGCGAGGGTCTTGCCGTCAGGCGAGAACCGGCCGTGGCGGTCGTGGCGGGCGCCGATCGTGATCTGGCGACCCGTTTCGTCGCCGTCGGTCGGGACCATCCACAGGGCCTGGCGGTAGCCGTCCTTGGCCGGAGCCACGGTCTGGACGGTGAACGCCGCGCGAGCGCCATCCGGCGACAGCCGCGGGTCGGTCGCGACGGCGAACCGGTAGAGGTCGTCGGGGTGAAATGGGCGTGACACGAGCGGCGGCCTCCGGCATCGTCAAGAGTCGGGCTGGAACGCGTGGGGGTGTGCTGGCTCAAGCGAATGATCGTCGCGAGCGGCACGGAAATGGGGGCCGCGGGTCGCGCGGTCGCGACGGCTTCGTCGACGACGCCGACGAGTCTAGCGCTACCATCGGCCGACGATGCGCGACCAGCTGTCGCTGCGGCTCGAGCCTGAGATCGCGACGCTGCCGAACCTGCCCGACGGCCTGCGGCCGATGCTTCCTCGCCCGGCGACGGAGCCGTTCGACTCGGCCGCTCATCTGTTCGAGCCGGCCTGGGGCGGGTTGCGCGCCCTCGCCTTCATCGGGCCGGCCGAGGAGGCCGGGAGCGGCGGCGTCCGGATCGTCGACGGCGACGGACGGGACGTGGGCGCCCGTCTGGCCGAGCTCGCGGGAATGGCGGTCCGGCTCGACGCCCGC
>JACDAH010000508.1 GCA_013695505.1 Chloroflexota bacterium
GCCGTGCTCGGCTCGGAGGCGCCGCCGCCGCGGGCCGCGACCCGCGTGATCCGCGAAACCGCCGACGTCGCCGCGCAGCAGGTCGTCGAATTCCTTGCCGAGCGGAGGATCATCTGATGGCCGCCGCGTCGCAGATCTGGGTCCACGGCGAGCTCGCGCCGGACGGCAGCCTGGCGAAGATCAGCACCGAGGTCGCCACGCTGGCACGGACCCTGGGAGAGGCGTCGGGGGCAGATGTCGTCGGGGTGGTGATCGCCGCCGACCCGACGAACGCCGCGGAGGAGCTGGCCCGGTTCGTGCCGAAGGTCCTCGCGGTGACGGAGCCGGCCACCGCCGACCACGCGGCCGGGACGATCGTCGGGCAGCGCCTGGCTTCGATCGTCGAGCGAGAGAAGCCCGGTTATCTATTCGCCGGAGCCGGTCCCGAGGGTCGCGATCTCGCAGGAGTGGTCTCTGCGCTCGCCGGCTGGGGCGTCCTCGTCAACGCGGTCGGGGTCACCTGGGACGGCGGCCCGGTCGTGACGATGAGCGTCTTCGGCGGCAAGCTGACGACGACGAGCCGCCTCACCACAGCGCACGGGATCGTGACGGTCCGGCCGAACGCGATCGCGGCCGAGCCGGCTGCGGCAGCGGGCACGGTCGAGCCGACGACGGTCGATGGCGAGCTCAGCCTGCCGTCGGTCCGGGTCGTGGATCGGGTCGAGGCGGCCGGCGCTGCCGCGCCGATCGAGGAAGCCCGGATCATCGTTGCCGGCGGTCGCGGCATCGGCGGGCCCGACGGCTTCAAGGTCGTCGAGGAGCTCGCCGCAGCGCTCGGAGGCGCAGTCGGGGCGACCCGGGCAGCGGTCGACTCGGGCTGGATCCCGTACGCCCAGCAGATCGGCCAGACCGGCAAGATCGTCAAGCCGGCGCTGTATCTCGCGCTCGGCATTTCGGGCGCGATCCAGCACAAGGTCGGCATGCAGACCGCTGGCACGATCGTCGCCGTCAACCGGGACCCGGACGCGCCGATCGCGGAGTTCGCAGACGTCGTGGTCATCGGGGATCTTTTCGAGATCGCACCCGCCCTCCTCGCCGCGCTCCGCGCCCGGGCCGGCTGAGGCGGCGGGCGGCGAGCCGGGTCGACCGGGGCAAGGGACGCACACCATGGAGCTGACGCTCGTCCTGCCGCTGCTCGCGTTCCTGATCCTGCTCGCCCTGTTCGTCCTCGTGCTCCGGCGAGCGGGCCGGTTCGTCGCGTCGACCCGCGACGTCGAACGGTTCCGGCGCCAGGTCGCCGACCTCGCAGTGCGGGTCGAGACATCGCTGAGCGAGATCAGCGGAAGGATCGATGCGGTCCGACGCGGCCAACTCGGCGCGGACGAGATCGCCGACGACGTCAGCGCATCGCTCGATGCGGTCGGCCGCTACGCCGCCGAGACGCGGGGCTTCCACCCGCCGGCCGACGGCCGGGCGATCCGCGACGAGCTGCTCGCGGCTCTCGAGCGCGCGGCGCGGGCCCTCGAGATGGTCGAGCACGGCCGGGCGATCCAGGCGTCGGCGCGATCGGGCAGCCGCGAGATCGAGGCACAGACCGCGATCAAACGTGGCTACCTCAACGTGCTCCACGCTCGGGAGGCGATCGCCCAACAGGCCAGGCTCGCGGTCGACCTGTCCGCGACGGACGAGGCGAGCCGGTTCCAGCGGCGGAGCGTCTGAGCTCGGGGGAGGGACCGGCGCCGGCGCAGGGCCGGGGTAAGCGTCCATCCGCCGTCGATCCCGCCGAAACCCGCAACTTTCCGGTGCAGGTGAACAGGATCGGGCGAAACGGGCGGGCGGAGCGCGTCATTGACCCCGATGCCTTCCAGGCTGAGCGTGGCCGCGGGTCGGCGAGTCGCCGGGGAGGCACCCGAACCTGCCCGAATCCCTGCCAAGCGCGATCCTGTTCGCCGTAGGGGGAACCTGCGCACCCGGACTTGTTGGCGCGGAACGCCGTCGATCTGGCCCTTTTGGACCCGCTATGTAGTGGTATGATCGGCCGACACCACAAGTGGTAGTGGTGCGACCAGCTGGAGCCGGGATGCGTTGTGCACATTGCGGTGAGCGCGAGACACGGGTCGTGGACTCTCGCGACCTCGACGACTCGGCCACCATCCGGCGCCGACGCGAGTGCTCGGCGTGCGCAACCCGGTTCACGACCTACGAGCGGGTCGAGGCCGCCCGGCTGGTCATCGTCAAGCGCGACGGGGGCCGCCAGGAGTTCGATCGCGAGAAGCTCGCCTCGGGCCTGCGCAAGGCGCTGACCCGGCGTCCCGTCGCCGAAGATGCCGCCGAGAAAGCGGCCGACGAGATCGAGACCGAGCTCCGATCTCAAGGCACGACCGAGGTCGATTCGTCTCGCGTCGGGGCCCTCGCGATGGCCAAGCTGCGTGAGCTCGACCAGATCGCCTACATCCGATTCGCGAGCGTGTACCAGAGCTTCGACGACCTCGAGGCCCTCAAGCGCGAGGTCGACAGCCTCTACGCCGAACGCGGCGACGACAGCGTCGAAGCCGACCACCGGCCGACGGTCGGCAAGGCAGGCAAGAGCGGCAAGGCCGGCCGGGCCGGGAAGACCGGCCGATGAGCGTCCTGTCCGATCGCGACATCCGGGCCGCGCTCCAGGCGGGCGAGATTGCGATCCGCCCGTACGACCCCCAGGATCTCCAGCCGTCCTCGGTCGATCTTCACCTTGATCGCTCATTCCGCGTCTTCCGCAACAATCGCTACCCGTACATCGACGTCCGGGCGCCGCAGCCCGACCTGACCGAGATGCTGACGGTTGCCGACGACGAGGCGTTCGTCCTCCATCCGGGCGAATTCGTGCTCGGACAGACCCTCGAGTGGGTCGAGCTCCCGAATGACTTGGTTGCGAGGCTGGAGGGGAAGGCGCTGGCGCTCGACACGCCGGTCCCCACGCCCGATGGATGGCGCACCATGGGCGAGCTCGAGCCGGGCGACCGCGTCTTCGATGAGACCGGCGCGCCCACCATGATCGTTGCAGCAACGCCGCCGATGATCGGGCGACCGTGCCGCGAAGTCACCTTTTCGGACGGCACGCGCGTCACGGCGGATGCCGAGCACCAGTGGGTGACGATCGACAAGAAGAGCCGGACTCGTGGCAGCTCCCAGGTCGAGATCCGCACTACAGATGAGATCGCTCGATCGGTTCGCGCCAACGGCGAATTCAACCATCATGTCCCGCTCGCCGGACCCGTCCAGTATCCGGATCAGGACGACCTCCCGATCGAGCCCTATACGTTCGGTGCCTGGCTCGGCGATGGCACAACCACGGCCGCGGCGATCACCTGTTGCGACGACGAGATCCTCGAGCAGATCAGCGGCGAGGGCTACCCTGTCCGCCGACTGGAGTACGGCCCCCACCTCTACAGCATTGGGGCAACCGGTCGGACGCGTGACACCGGGACCGGCCGCTACGCTCGGAACGGAACGCTGTCGAGCCGTCTGCGCGACCTTGGCGTGCGCGAGGGGAAGTTCGTACCCCGCATGTATCTTGAGGCCGGAATCGGCCAGCGGCTCGCGCTCCTTCAGGGCCTCATGGAAACCGACGGGTTCGTCGACGAGAGTGCCGGCCGCTGTGAGTTCACGAGCATCAACGAGGGCTTGGCCGACGCCGTCGTGGAGCTGGCCGCGAGCCTCGGCTTCCGGCCGATCAAGACAGAGGGCCGAGCGACGCTGAACGGCGTGGACAAAGGGCCGAAGTACCGGGTGAAGTTCACCCCCGACCGGCCGGTCTTCCGACTCTCGCGGAAGCTCGCACGACAGAAGGCCCCAGACGCCCGCTTCCACCGCTTCCGCGCGATTGACGTGGTCCGCGAGGTCCCGTCGGTCCCGGTGCGCTGCATCCAGGTAGCCTCCTCGCATGGCGTCTTTCTCGTGTCCCGATCCTTCATCCCGACACACAACAGCTCGCTCGGTCGCCTCGGGCTGCTGATCCACTCCACAGCGGGCTATGTCGATCCGGGCTGGAAGGGCAACCTGACGCTCGAGCTGTCGAACGTGGCGAACCTGCCGATCGCGCTCTATTACGAGATGAAGATCGGCCAGATCTCGTTCTTCAAGATGTCGAGCCCGGTCGATCGACCGTACGGCTCGCCTTCGCTCGGTTCGAAATACCAGGGCCAGTCCGAGCCGACCGCATCGGCCTTCCACCGCGACTTCGCCGGGGGCAAGCCGACGGAGGAGGTCCCGAAGTGAAGCCACCCCGCCCGATCCTCGTCATCGGCGTCCTGTTCGTGATCGCGGTCGTCAACCTCAGCCGGCCAGTGACCCGGTCCGGGGCGGAGCAGCTCGGCTACCTGATCGGTACCATCGGGTTCGCCGCTGTCCTCTCCGCAATCTACGTCTGGTGGTACCGCCGCCGGCAGCGACCGGACGCCTGACGCGACAATGACGGGGCCGAACGAGGCCGTTGACTGGCGGTCTGACCTCGGCGGGGGGTTCACGGTCGGGCTCATTCAGGCCGGGACGTTCCGCTCCGACGCAGGCGCGCTGTTCGGACCGGTCCCGCGAATCCTCTGGGACCGCTGGGCCTCCGCCGAGCTCGACGCCGAGAACCGCCTCCTCCAGGCCTTGAACTGCCTCCTGATCGAGACGCCGGCCGGCCGGGTTCTCGTCGAGACCGGGATCGGCGTCCGCCTCGACGACAAGACCCGGGCGATGCGCGGCTACGAGGGCCCGTGGATCGTACCGGCCCTCCGGAAGGCCGGCTTCGAGCCGGGCAGCGTCGACGTCGTCGCGCTGAGCCATCTCCACTTTGACCATGCGGGCGGCCTCCTCGGCGTCGACGGCGGTCGAGCATTTCCACGCGCTTCGATCGTCGCCCAGCGCGCCGAGTGGGAGATCGCACTCGGCGACAACCCACGCCTCGTGGCTTCCTACGTCCAGCCCGAGCTCCGGCTCGTCCAGGACTGGGGCGCCGAGGGCTGGGCGGACGGCGAGCGCGAACTGGTGCCCGGTGTTTCCGTCGTCCGGACCGGCGGTCACTCGGCGGGCCACCAGGCGATCGTCGTCCGGGCACCGGGCGCGCCGCCGCTGGCCTTCTTCGGCGATCTGGCAATGCGGCCGTGGAGCGCGAACCCGCGCTGGGTGACCGCATTCGACGACTTCCCGCTTGATTCGGTGATCGTGAAGGACACGCTCTTCGGCGCCGCGGCCGACGAGGGCTGGACGATCGTGCTGTCGCACGAGAAGGATCGGCCGATCGGCCGGCTCGTCCGGGATCGGGATCGCTACAGGTACGACCCGGAGTAGGCGGACGGTGCCTGCCCGTGCCGGTGCCCGCCCGTGCCGGTGCCCGCCCGTGCCGGTGCCCGCCCGT
>JACDAH010000509.1 GCA_013695505.1 Chloroflexota bacterium
GATCAGCGACGTCGCGGCCGCTCGCGACGCCTTCCATGCCGAGACCGGCCGTTACGTCCCGATCGTCGCGGACGGGGGCATGCGCCGCGGCGGCGAGCTCGCAAAAGCCATTGCCGCCGGTGCCGACGTCCTGATGCTCGGCTCGCCCCTGGCCCGGGCCGAGGAAGCGCCTGGTCGCGGCATGAACTGGGGCATGGCCGCGCCCTCGCCGACGCTCCCGCGTGGGACCCGGATCAAGGTCGGGACGGTCGGCTCACTCGAACGAATCCTGCTCGGGCCGGCCGGCGTGACCGACGGCTCGCAGAACCTCATCGGTGCGCTCCGCCAGTCGATGGCGGCGCTTGGCGCCATGAGGATCCGTGACATGCAGCGGGTCGAGATGGTCTACGCCCCGTCGGTTGCGACCGAGGGCAAGTCCTGGCAGCGGAGCCGCTGACGGCTCCCGACGATCCCGCCGGCCCCGGCGACGATGCGTCCCGCGGTTCGCGTCCCGCCGCGGGTCCAGCGCGCGGCACCGAGCGAGTCCCCGCCCTCGATGACGATCTCGCAGCCGACACACGATTCGCCCGTCTCCGAACACGCGGGCGCCGGACCGGTGAGACCCGACTGGTCACTGTCGGGTTCGTCGAGGAGCCCGATGGCTCGATCCTCGTCGCGGCGGGCGCGCCGGACAGCGCGTGGGCGCGCAACCTTCTGATCGATCCGATCCTCGAGGTGGTCGCCGGCGGCAGATCGTTCAAGGGAGTCGCAGAGGTCCTCGACGACCGCGATCCGCGGCGCGGCCGGGCGGTCCGCGAGCTGATCCTTCGCTACGGGACGCCGTCGGAAGGCCTCGGCAGTGGCCCGATCTTCGTCATCCGACCCGCCGGCCGCGGCTGATCGCCGGCTGCCTCGCGCTCGCGGACGACGCGTGTCATCCAGATGCCATTGGAGCACGAATGACCTGATGCCGGCGTTACGAATACGTCATGTGTCGCACCACATGGCGGACCTTCGGACGATGGCAACGCGATGGGGCGGCGCGCATTCTTCTCCTACCCCACCTGCCGAATGGCCACCAACTGGATGGACCGAAATGGACCCGCTCGGGACCCTGATCGTGTCACTGGGAACGCTGATCGTCCTGGACCTCGCCGCGCTCAAGCTCGGCGGACCCCGACGCCCGCGAACCCGCTCCCGGGCCACTCGCTCGCGCTGAACCCGGCCCCGCCTCTTCCGGGCGGACGTCGCAACTGAATCGTGTCGATGACCGCCAGGTCTCCCTCCTCCCTCCGGTCATCGTCTCTCAGCCGAAGCGGCGCCGATCTCCTCCTTCCGGCGCCGCTTCGACACGTTTCGGCGACATGCGCCGAACTACTCGCCGATGCCGGTCCCGCATGGGACAGGACGAGCCGAAAGCGCCTCGATCGGCAACCCCCGATGCCTGGCTAGCTGTTTCCTCGTCCCCCGAAGTTCGCCAAAGATCGAATACGTCGCGCTGGCGCGCTCGAGCACATGTTCCTGTCCGATCCGATCGTGGGACGAACAGAAACGACCGATTCGGCACCTTCAACCCGGTGGATCCTCACGAGGCCCGGTCGGCACGTCGCATTGGATCGTTGAACGACCCCAGGTGCTGATCCTGTTCGTTCAGCGAGCCACGGCGGCGCCGGTGGGTCGGATGCCGCCACTCCTCGCCACGCCCCTCCAGGTGTCGGCGCAACGACAACGTGATGACATTCCGCGACCGCAGCCGTCTATCGGAAAGGACGTGCGTCTTCCGTCGTAATGCGGCCAAGGTGAGTCCTCATGCCGATGTAATCGGCAGCGACGCACAGTGCGCGCCAGGAGATCCGGACCTTCCGGATCCGGCTCAGGAGAACGGAGACCGCGCCATGGACAGCCCCCAGGTCAGCCATCAGGCAGTCGACCGAGGCCGTCGTGGATGTTTGGTCGAAGGTTGTCCCTGCAAGGACGCCCGCATCGTCTCCCGGCGCCGCACAGCCTTCTTCGCGGCGTTGGCCGAGCAGCACGGAGAGACCGCCAATCGCGCAGTCTCCCCGGAGCTCGACTGGCGGATCGCATCCCCGACTCCCTCGGTCGCCTGACCCGATCTCGGACGACTGCAGCAGCCCGGCCACGCCGTCGATCGTCGCTACACTCGCCGTGTGATCGAGGAGCTGACCCTGTACGAGGCCGCCGGCGGCATGCCGTTCTTCGAGGGCCTCGTCGGTCGATTCTACGAAAGCGTCGCGACCGACCCGGTGCTGCGGCCGCTCTATCCGGAGGCAGACCTCGAAGGCGCTCGCCACCGGCTCACGCTGTTCCTCGCCCAGTATTGGGGTGGCCCGCGGACCTACGACGCGGAGCGCGGCCATCCTCGGCTCCGGATGCGCCACATGCCGTTCGCGATCGGTCCGGCCGAGCGGGATGCGTGGCTCCGGCTGATGCGCGCCGCGATCGACGGCTCGGGAGCGTCCACGACGGTGACCCAGCGGCTCCAAGTCTACATCGACAGCGCCGCCGAGGCGATGCGCAACCGCGACTGGTCCGGACCGCCGACGGCCGAGGTTGACCGGGTAGACTGGGGGCAGGCGGAGCGGGCGCGAGAGGTGAGCATTGGCAGACGGCGCGGCCGAGGCGGACAAGGATCCATCGATCGATGAGGCAGCGCCGGGCAAGGCGGCGCCGGCAGCGGAGCCCGCGGACCGGCCCGATCGCGGCAAGACCGTTCACGGCGAAGCGGCCAACGCCGGTCACCGCGTCCTCGCTCCCGACGACGCCGAGGTCGAAGCGTACCTCGAGACCGCCCTCAACGCACCCGCGCCCGACCGTTCGGCGTCGGACCGGCCCGAGACCGGCGAGCCCGATTCGGTCGTCATCCTCGACTTCGGCAGTCAGTTCGCGCAGCTGATCGCCCGCCGCGTCCGCGAGCTGCACGTCTACTCCGAGCTCATCCCGCACGACACGCCCTGGACCGAGATCGTGGCCCGCAAGCCGAAGGCGATCATCCTCTCGGGCGGCCCGAAGTCGGTCTACGATGCCGACGCCCCGAAGCCCGACGCCGGCGTCTGGTCGGGCCGCATCCCGGTCCTCGGGATCTGCTACGGAGCGCAGCTGATGGCCCTCGAGCTGGGCGGCGACGTGGTCGCGACGAGCAAGCGCGAGTACGGCCCGGCCACCGTCACGATCACCGCCGGTGACGGGCTGTTCGACGGCCTCGACCGCGACCAGCCGGTCTGGATGAGCCACGGCGATTCGATCACCCGGCTGCCGGAAGGCTTCACCTCGAGCGCCCAGACCGATTCGACCGCGTTCGCCGGCCTTCAGTCGCCGGCCCGCAACCTGTACGGCATCCAGTTCCATCCCGAAGTCGTCCACACCCCGCGCGGCCGCGATGTCCTGCGCAACTTCGTTGTCGGAATCGCCGGCGCATCGCCGACCTGGACGCCGGCCAACTTCATCGACCAGACGGTCGCCGGGATCCGCGATCGGGTCGATGCTCACGCGGCAGCGACCGGATCCGAGGGGCTCGTGATCTGCGCCCTGTCGGGCGGGGTCGATTCGGCCGTCGCCGCTGCGCTCGTCCATCGCGCGGTGGGGGACCGGCTGACCTGCATCTACGTCGACCACGGGCTGATGCGGAAGAAGGAGTCGGAGCTGCTCCGGGTCACCTTCGAGCGCGACCTCGGCATGAAGCTCGTCATGGTCGATGCCCGCGAGCGCTTCCTCGCCCGCCTCGCCGGTGTCGAGGATCCCGAGCAGAAGCGGAAGATCATCGGCGACGAGTTCATCCGGGTCTTCGAGGAGGAGGCCGAGCGGATCAAGGGCGACGCCGGCCGGATCGACTTCCTGACGCAGGGCACGCTCTACCCCGACGTCATCGAGAGCGCGACCTCGGAGACGAAGGCCGCCCAGAAGATCAAGACCCACCACAACGTCGGTGGGCTGCCGGCGGATCTCAGCTTCCAGCTGATCGAGCCGCTGCGCCACCTGTTCAAGGATGAGGTCCGCGCGGTCGGGCTCGAGATGGGCCTGCCCGAGGCGATGGTCCTGCGTCAGCCGTTCCCGGGTCCGGGTCTGGCGATCCGCATCATCGGAGAGGTCACCGCGGAGCGGCTCGACACGCTCCGCGAGGCCGACTGGATCGTCATCGACGAGATCAAGGGCGCGGGACTGTACCGGAGCCTGTGGCAGTCGTTCGCGATCCTGACGCCGGTCCGCTCGGTGGGGGTGATGGGCGACGGTCGGACGTACGCCAACGTCGTGGCGATCCGGGCGGTGACGTCCGAGGACGGGATGACGGCCGATTGGGCGAAGCTCCCCTATGACGTGCTCGGCAGGATCTCGTCGCGGATCGTGAACGAGGTCCCGGGTGTGAACCGGGTCGTCTACGACATCTCGTCCAAGCCGCCGGCCACGATCGAATGGGAGTAGCGAGGACTCGCTCCCGCTCGCAGACCAGACCGGATTCGACACCGTCCTAGCCCGATCGGGTGGTTCGCAGCGCGTTCTCAGCGGTTACAGTGACGGCATGCTGGACGAAGCCAAGACCGGGGGGTCCGTCCCCGCCCCACGCTGCAACTGGTGCTCGGCGCCGTTGCCCTCGGACCACGAGATCACCTGCCCGGCATGCGGCGCGACCCTGCTCGGCGACGGGGACACCTCGGTGCCGGGTCTGACCGCCATCGACGCTGAGGCGATCCTCCGCAACGCCCGCGCCGCGAAAGGCAAGCCGCGGAGCCGTCTGCTCGGCTGGATCAGCGGCGAGTACGACGACGACGCGAATGCCCCGACCGCCGCCTCCGGCTCGCTCTCGCCGCCGCCCGCCAATGTCCGCCGCGAGATGCTTCGTCTCGAGCTCGAGGCGCAGGTCGCGAACGCCCAGGCCGAGGTCGAGTCGATGGCCGCCGACGACGCGGTGGAAGAAGGTCGCTCGCTCGAGCCTCACGCGGCCGAAGCCGTTGCCGCTCCGGCGGAGCCTGCGATCGCCGACGCTGACCACCCCGACGAGGCGCCGCCCGCCTGACCGAGGGCGCCTTCGCGTTGACGTCGCGTCGGCGTCTCGTCGCCCGGAGTTGATCAGGCTCGCTGGTCATCCCTGGGCCGAACGAGCGCGGCGCATCGCTCATTCCTGCCAAATCGTGGTGCGCCGGGGATGCCGCCACGCACGCTGATGGCCGATTCCATCAGTGACATCGATCGGCGGCGCACGGTCCCGTCGGCGCCGATCTGGCCCGCCGTGGCCGACCCGCTATCGTTCGGCGGTGCCCGAGCGCCTTCCGCCACCCGGCCCGTCCTTCCTGCGCGAGCATGTCCTCGCCACCAGCGCTGGCCGCAACCTGAGCGTCGGGATGAGCCAGCCGACCACGACCGACGACGGCTGGTGGCTGGCGATCGTGTGGGTGACCGACGACGACGGCGTCGTGTCGTTCGTCGATCTCGCGCCGGCGGGCGGGCCGCGCCCGGAGCCGCCGCTGGTCCGCCTGGGGCCGTCCCTCGCAGGCGCCCTGAGCGGCATGATTCTCGAGGACGCCGGACGCCTCTGTATTCGGCTCGCGACCGTCGTCCCCGCCGACGATCCCACCCGACCGTGGCGGGTCCCGGCCGCGGTCCGGACGGCATTCAAATGGGAGCCGATGCGGGCCGCGGCGATGCTCCCGAACGAGCTGGCGGAGACGGTCCTCGCCGCGTTCCGAAGGTCGGCCGAGGCCCTCGCGCGGCCGTAGGGGCTAGACTCGCCGCGAGTGGGCGATCTGTTCGACGAGTTCATGAAGGAGCTGCGGCGCCGGCAGGCCGAGGCGGCTGGCCGTCCGATCGCGGACGCCGATCGACCATCCAGCGTAGAGGACGACGAGGCCGACGAGGCCGACGATCAGGCCGCGCGCGACCGCGACGCCAGCGACGAGACGGCCGACGACACTGACGACGCGGAAGCTGACGAGGGCGGCACCGACGACGAAGCCCGCGCGATCCCCCTCCGCCCGCCCGATCGGGGGCGCCGCAGGGGACCCGCCGGTGGCAGCGACCGGGGTCGCCGCAGCGGACAGGAGCCGCCGCCAGGCCGGCGGACCGGAGTCGGCGGACCCCGAAACGGGGGCATCTCCCTCCGCTCCAGGCTGACGACGATCGTCGTCGTCGCGATCCTCGCGATCGTGGTCCTGATGTTCGTCGTCGGCATCAACCTCTGGACCGACGTCCTCTGGTATCGCAGCCTAGGCTTCGAGAGCGTGCTCTGGACCCGGCTCGGCACCCAGCTCGGCTTGTTCGGGCTCGGGGCGCTCGCCGCTCTGGTCATCCTGCTCGGCAACCTGTGGCTGGCCGGCCGGCTCAGCCCGGTCAGCGGCGACGGCGCCGGTGGTGGCACCATTCGCGGCTGGATCGATCGCCTCAATGAGGCCGCCGCGAACGCCGAACAGGGTCGCTCAGCCCGCGGTCAGTGGGAGCGCTGGAACAAGGCCCAGAACGGCGAAACGGTCAACGTCACGCCGCTCGACCTGCCGGACCCGGTGCCGTTCGGTCGGATGGTGATCATCGTCGTCGCGGTCCTGGCCGCGCTCGCCGTCGCCGGCACCGTGGCCGCCAGCTGGGAGACGATCGTCCTGTGGGTCAATCGGGTGCCGTTCGACCCGAGCGGGACCCCGGTCGTCGATCCCGTCTTCAACCGAGACATCTCGTTCTTCCTGTTCGACCTGCCGTTCCTGCGCCTGATCCAGACCCTCGTCAGCGGTCTCCTGATCGCCGCTCTCATCGTCACCGCGGCGCGCTACCTCCTGACGGCCATGACCGGCGCCGCGGTCTTCGACACGCGCGTCCGGGTCCACCTCGGCGTGCTCGCCGGTCTGTTCCTGATGACGATCGCCCTCGGCTACCAGCTCGACAAGTTCGAGCTCGTCCACAGCGACCGCGGGATCGCCAGCGGCGTCAGCTTCACGGACCAGAACGCCCAGTTCCTCGCGTACGACGTTCTGACGGCGCTGTCGGCGATCGCAGCCGCGTTCCTGGTCGGCGGCACCTTCGCCCGGGTCCTGTGGCCGCTCGGCCTGACCCTGGCGGTCTGGTTCATCGCCTCGATCGGGATCGGGCGGCTCTATCCCGCGGCGATCCAGCAGTTCACCGTCGTCCCGAACCAGTTCGCCCAGGAGGCGCCGTTCATCGCCAACAACATCGCGATGACCCGCCTGGCGTTCGACATCAATGGCTGGACGGATCGCGACTATCGCGGCGATGTTCCGCTCACCGAGGCGGGCATCGAGGCTGACGCCGACACGTTCGCCAACGCCCGGCTGTGGGACTACCGGCCGCTCGGCGACACGCTCGACCAGCTCCAGACCGTGCGCCAGTACTACGACTTCATCGACGTCGACACGGACCGCTACCTGATCAACAACGAGCTCCGCCAGGTGATGCTGTCCGGTCGCGAGCTTGACCCGGCAAAGAACACACAGGCCACCGGCTGGGTCAACCAGCGGGTGATCTTCACCCACGGCATCGGCGTTGCGATGGTCCCCGTCAACGAGGTCACGTCACAGGGCCAGCCGCGTCTCCTGATCTCGAACCTGCCGCCGACCTCGATCCCGGGCGCGCCGCCCGTCACCCAGCCGCGGATCTACTTCGGCGAAGGCAACAGCTCCTACGTGGTCGTCGGCGCGCGCCAGCCCGAGTTCGACTATCCCCAGAGCGTTGGCACCGCAACGCAGGACGTCGTCGCTCCGAAGTGGACCGGAACCACGGGCGTCCCGCTCGATACGACCTTGAACCGGCTCCTCTTCGCGATTCGCTTCCGCGATTTCAACCTGCTGATCACGGACCAGGTCACGAACGAGAGCAAGCTGCTGTTCCACCGGACCCTCAGCGAGCGGCTGCCGCTGGTCGCGCCGTTCCTGCGCTACGACAAGGACCCGTACCTGGTCATCGACGGGAGCGGCCGGCTCAAATACATCCAGGACGCGTTCACGACGAGCGACCAGTTCCCGCACGCCCAGGAATTTGACCCGAACTCGGAGCTGAGCCCGGCGACCGGGCTGGCCGGGACTCCGTTCAACTACATCCGCAACAGCGTCAAGATCGTGTCGGACGCCTACGACGGAACCATGACCTTCTATGTCGCCGCCGACGCCGATCCCCTGATCCGCGCGTGGCAGGGCGTCTTCCCGACCCTGTTCCGCCCGCTGTCCGAGCTGCCGTCCGATCTCCGCCCGCACCTGCGGGTGCCGGAGGAGCTGTTCGACGTCCAGACCCGGGTCTTCGGCCGCTACCACGTCACCAACGCCGAGACGTTCTACTCCCAGAACGACCTGTGGACCATTCCGGTCGCGACGACCAACACGCAGAGCCTCCCGCCCGAGGCGTACTACGTGATGATGCGGATGCCGGGCGCCGACAAGGCCGAGTTCCTCCTTCTCCAGCCGATGGTGGCGAAGGGCCGCCCGAACATGATCGCGTGGGTCGCCGCGCGGAACGGGCCGGAGCAGTACGGCCAGACCACGGTGTTCCGGTTCCCGAGCGACAGCACGATCTTCGGTCCGGCCCAGGTCGAGGCCCAGATCGACGCGGATCCCGAGATCAGCGCACAGGTCTCGCTGTGGGACCAGGCCGGGAGCGAGGTCGTCCGAGGCAACCTCATCGTCGTCCCGGTCGGCGATTCACTGGTCTACCTCCAGCCGGTCTATCTCCGGTCCAAGAGCTCCGGGTTCCCGGCGTTCGAGCGCATCGTCGTCGCCTCGCCGACGAACGTGGTCTGGGGGAAGTCCCTCCGCGAGGCCCTCGACCAGTTGCTCGCGGAGCAGGGCTCCGGCGGACCTGGACCGTCATCCCCGCCCGGTCCGACCCCGACACCCGGGCCGACCGCCACGCCCGGCCCGACGGCGACGCCGGGCACGGCCCTGCCGCCCGGCCTCGACGTCCAGCAGCTTGCCGACTTCGCACTCCAGCACTTCGAGCTCGCGCAGGACGCGCTCGCAAAGCGCGACTTCGCGACCTACGGCGCCGAGCTCGATCTCGTGGAGCAGGCGCTCCGACAGCTTGACATCCTGACCGGTGGCAGCGCGACGCCGTCGTCGCCTGCCTCGCCGCCGGCTCCGAGCGCCGCTCCATGAGCCGCGGTCCGGCCTGAGTCGCCGTTCACGATGAGGCCGACCACCCGTGGCGTGACGCTCGTCGCATTGCTCGCCGTCCTCGGCCGGCCGTCGTGGTGGATCCTCGGGCTCGCCGGGTTCCTGGTCCGTGGCGGGATCCTCATCTTTCTGGTCGCGATCGTGGCGCTGCCCTCGCCGCTGGCCCTCTCGAACGTCCTGGGCCCGATCGTGACCCCGATCTACCTCGGTCGGCTGGAACCCGGGACAGCCCTCGTGATCGGCGGCGCGATCGGTCTCGCGATCATCTGGTTCGCGGCCGGCAGCTGGTTCGCCGCCGCGATCGAGGTCGCGCTCGTCCGCGACGCGCGGCGGGCGGCGAGCGAGGAGGGCCTCACCGTCCTGCCCGAGCGACGGCCGGCGCGGCTGCTGATCACCCGGGCGATGGCGGCCCACCTCCTGGCGCTCGTTCCGCTGGCGGTGGCGATCGGCATCGGGTCGGTCCGGATCCTCAATGCCACGTATGCCGAGCTCACGAACCCAAGCGATGCGAGCTCGATCGTCATCCGGGTCATCGCCCGAGCCAGCGCCACCGTGGCGGTGATCGCGATCGTCTGGATCGTCGGCGAGATCGTCGGCGGGATGGCGGTTCGCCGGGTTGTCCTGGGCGACGAGTCGGCGCCCGGGGCGGTCGGCCGGTCCGCGCTCGACCTCGTCCGCCGGCCGGGTGGCGCCCTGCTCGCGCCCGTGGCGACGACCGCGGTCCTGGTCGTCGACCTGCTGGCCGTGCTGACCGTGGTCGCGATTGTCTGGGGCCAGGTTCGCGAACGCGTCGTCCACCTACTCGCCGATCCGGTGGCCACGGGACTGTCGCTCGCGACCCTCGGCGCGGGATGGTGCCTGGCGCTCCTTGTGACCGGCTTGATCGATGCCTGGCGGAGCGTCGCGATGACGCTCGAAGCGGAGCGAGCTGCGGTCGCCCGGGAGGCTCGTTCCGGCCCGCCCAGGGACGCCGATCCGGATCGGGGTCCAATCGATGACGGGACAATCGGCGCATCGACGCACCGCCATCCGGGGGATTGGTCTGCACAGGACCGCGGTGGCAGCCTCTAGGTCCGGTCGTTGACGCTCGACCGATTCCGACACATGAGGTGGTCATGGCGATGAAGACGGTCGTCTGTCCGGACT
>JACDAH010000522.1 GCA_013695505.1 Chloroflexota bacterium
GTTCCTGACTGTCCGATTCGTGACGATGGACGACGAGCCGTGGGCGCCGCGCGGCCACGAGGTCGCGTGGGGCCAGCTGGCGCTCGGGTCGCCGCGGTCGCGGGTCGCGGTCGAGAGCGCGCCTCGGGATTCGACAGCCCCGATCGTGGACGCCACGGGCCTCCTCAGCCACCCGCTCCTCTCGGCATCGCCCGCTCTGTGCCTGTGGCGCGCGCCGACGGACAACGACCGGATCGGCGGGATGGGTGCGCGCTGGGCGGAATGGGGCCTCGACCACCTCGAGCGCGAGCTCGTCTCGATCGCCGAGCACGGCGGCGCGACGGTGGTGACTGCGAACGTGCGGACCCGGGCCGGTCACGTCATTCGTCACGAGCAGACGATCCGGGCGCACTCCGGGGCTGGCTGGACGGTCGACGAGCGCGTCGTGGTCCCGGCCGAGCTCACCGATATCGCCCGTGTCGGCATCGTCCTCGAGACGATCCCCGGGCTGGAGCAGGCTCAGTGGTTCGGGCGCGGACCGCACGAGTCCTACCCGGATCGCCGGCGCGGGGCGCGGGTCGGGCGCTGGCAGTCGTCCGTCGCGGACCTCGCCGTCCCGTACATCCGGCCGCAGGAGAACGGCGGGCGGGCGGACGTCCGCTGGCTGGAGCTGCGCGATGCAACCGGATCGGGGTCCGGGCTTCGCCTCGCCTTCGATCGTCCGCTCCAGGTCTCGGCGACACACCACAGTGCCGCCGACCTCGCTGCCGCGGGCCACGACATCGAGCTCGTCGCCCGGCCGGAGACGATCGTCCACATCGACGTGGCGCATCGCGGCCTCGGAACGGCGAGCTGCGGCCCCGACACCACCGCCGAGTATCTCGTGGGACCCGGGTCGTACGAATGGAGCTGGTCGATGGAGCCCGTGGGGGACGCCCGCTCGTGACGATCGAGTGGGACGAGGCCAACGGCCAGTTCCACCTTACCAACGGCCAGATCAGCGATATCCTCGCGATCCACGACAACGGCGCGTTGGGTCGCCTTCATTCCGGCCCTGCCCTCGCCACCGGGCGCTCGTACCGCCATCTCGTCCCCCGCCCGTTCGCCGGCTTCTCGAACCGTCTCGGCGATCCCGTCGCCCTCGAGTGCCCGACGCCGGGGAGCGGCGACTACCGTGTGCCCGGGCTCGTCGTCGAGCAGCCGGACGGCTCGACCGTCCTCGAGCTCGCCTACCGCGACCACCGGATCATGGCCGGAAAGCCGCCCCTGGCCGGCCTGCCGGCCACGTATGCCGAGAGCGACGACGAGGCCGAGACCCTCGAGATCGACCTCGCCGACGCGGCAACCAGTCTCGTCGCCACGCTCACCTACACGATCTTCCGCGCCCTGCCGATCGTCGCCCGGAGCGTCCGCCTCCGCAACAATGGCGGCGCCACGCTCCGGCTCGAGACGGCGATGAGCCTCGTCCTGGACCTGCCGGACGCCGACTGGGAGCTTGTCCACCTGAGCGGGGCATGGGCTCGCGAGCGCCACGTCCAGACACGCCGGCTCGTGCCGGGGCGGCAGTCGATCTCGAGCAACCGCGGCTCGTCATCGGCCGCCCACAACCCGTTCCTCTGTTTACGCCGGACGACGACGACCGAGGCCATCGGCGAGGCGATCGGGGTCGCCCTCCTCTACTCCGGAAACTTCCTCGCCGAGATCGAGGTGGAACCGTTCGGGACGGCCCGGCTCCGGATCGGGATCAACCCCGAGACGTTCGCATGGGAGCTGGCGCCGGGCGCGGAGTTCCAGACACCCGAAGCGGTCGTCGTTCGCACGACCGACGGGCTGGGCGCGATGAGCGACGCCCTCCACCGGCTCTTCCGCGAACGACTCGCGCGCGGAGCCTGGCGCGATCGACCGCGGCCGATCCTCGTCAACAACTGGGAAGGCACCTACTTCGACTTCGACGAGGCCAAGCTGCTGGGGATCGCGGCCGCGGCGCGGGACCTGGGCATCGAGCTGTTCGTGCTCGACGACGGCTGGTTCGGCGAGCGCGATGACGACACGACCTCGCTCGGCGACTGGTTCGTCGACCGGCGCAAGCTGCCGGGCGGCATCGACGGCCTCGCCCGCCGGATCGAGGCGCTCGGCATCAAGTTCGGCCTGTGGATCGAGCCGGAGATGGTCAG
>JACDAH010000523.1 GCA_013695505.1 Chloroflexota bacterium
GGCCGGTGGCGAGGGTCGGCGCCCGACCATGGATGGTGTGAAACCCGTACGTGTTCATGTAATACGGCAGGCGGCCGGAGCAGCCGATCCCGCTGATGAACACGATGTTCTCGCGCGGCACGCCGAAGTCCGGCATCTGCTTCTGGGTCTGGGCAAGGATCGAATAGTCGCCGCAGCCGGGGCACCAACGGACCTCCTGATCGGACACGAAGTCCTTCCGGGTCAGCTGGATGATCGCCGCGTTCTCCGGTGAGAGCGACGGCTGGGCCGGCGGCATTGGAACCGCGACGCGCGCCTCGGGCGGGTTCGCGGGGGCGGTCGATCCCGCTCTTGTGACCGTCGGTTCAGTCATCGTTCTTCATCCTGGTTCGCGAGGCTCAGAAGGCGGTCGGCCTGGGTCACGATCTCGGCGATCGTGAACGGCTTGCCGCGAACCCGGTCGTAGCCCTCTGCGTCGATCAGGAACTGAGCCCGGATCAGCATCAGGAGCTGGCCCAGGTTGACCTCTGGGATCAGGACCCGGCGATAGCTCCGGAGGACCTTCTCGGTGTTGGCCGGGAATGGGTTGAGGTGACGGAGGTGGGCGTGGGCAACCGTGCCCTTGCCCTGGCCGTGGAGCCGCTCGACCGCGCTCCGGATGGCGCCATAGGTCGAGCCCCAGCCCAGGATCAGGAGATCGCCCCGCTCCGGGCCGAAGACCTCGAGCGGCGGAATGTCGTCGGCGATCCGGGCGACCTTGGCCTGGCGGAGGAGCTGCATTCGGTGGTGGTTGTCCGGGTCGTAGCTGACATTCCCGGTGATGTCCGCTTTCTCGAGGCCGCCGATCCGGTGCTCCAGGCCGGGAGTCCCGGGCACGGCCCAGCGCCGGGCGAGCGTGGTCGCGTCGCGCTCGTACGGGTGGAAGCCCTCCTTCTCGGTCCAGTTCGCGACCGAGATGTCGGGCAGGTCCTCGATCGCGGGGATCTGCCATGGCTCCGCGCCCGTGGCCAAAAAGGCATCGGAGAGGTAGACGACCGGGGTGATGTACTTCAGGGCCAGCCGCCACGCCTCGATCGCGAGGTCGAAGCACTCGCCGGGCGTCGCCGGGGCGACGACCGGAAGCGGCGAGTCGCTGTTCCGTCCGAACATCACCTGGAGCAGGTCGGCCTGCTCGGTCTTGGTCGGCATCCCGGTCGACGGTCCGGCCCGCTGGACGTCGACGACCACGAGCGGCAGCTCGACCATCACCGCCAGCCCAAGCGCCTCCGACTTGAGCGCGATCCCCGGCCCCGACGAGGCCGTAAGGCCCATCGCTCCGCCGTATGCGGCGCCGATCGCCGCGCCGATCGCCGCGATCTCATCCTCGGCCTGGAAGGTCTTGACCCCGAAGTTCTTGTAGCCGGACAGCTGGTGGAGGATGTCCGACGCGGGGGTGATGGGATAGGACCCGTAGAACAGCGGCCGCTTGGCCAGCTTCGACGCGGCGAGCATCCCGAGAGCCGTGGCCTCGTTGCCGGTGATGTTGCGGTACGTGCCGGGCGCCAGGTGGGCCGGCGCAACCCGGTAGTGGGTGTGGAAGATCTCGGTCGTCTCGCCGAATGCGTAGCCGGCCTTGAGGGCCCGGGTGTTCGCCTCCGCAACGACCGGGCGCTTGCCGAACTTCTCCTCGATCCAGCGGACCGTCCCGTCGTACTCCCGGCCGTAGAGCCAGAACATGATCCCGAGGGCGAAGAAGTTCTTCGTCAGGTCCTTCTGCTTCGAGGTCATGTCAAGACCGTCGAGAGAGCGCTCGTTGAGGGTCGAGATCGGGATCTCGAACAGGCTGTACTGCTTGAGCGATCCGTCCTGGAGGGGACTCGTCCCGTAGCCCGCCTTCGTCAGGTTCTGGGCAGTGAAGGCGTCGCTGTTGACGATCAGCGCGCCGCCCGCCGGCAGGTCCATGACGTTCGTCTTGAGGGCCGCCGGGTTCATCGCGACGAGGACGTCGGGCTGGTCGCCCGGGGTATGGATCTCGCTTGAGCTGAAGCTGATCTGGAAGCCCGAGACGCCCGGCAGGGAGCCGGCCGGGGCGCGGATCTCGGCGGGATAGTCGGGCAGGGTGCTGATGTCATTGCCGTACACGGCGGCGGTCCGGGTGAACTGGGTTCCGGTCAGCTGCATGCCGTCGCCGGAATCGCCGGCGAAGCGGATCGTGACGCGATCCAGCTCCTGCGGCGGCGACTCGGTCTCGCGGATGGTGGTCACGTGATCGTCAGCCCCCCTCGGGTCGCTTCATCGTCTGGTGCGGTCGGGGCGGCAGGTTGAGGAGCTCCTCGGGGAACGCCTCGGCGAGGTACTTGAGGATGTCCTGGGGACGGATGACCCCCTGGAGGACGTCGTCTTCGTCGAGAAGCGGCACGTTCCGGTAACGGCCGGTCTGCATCAGCTCGATGGCGGCGCGGACGGTCTCCTCGAGATGAAGGTGATGCGGCTTGGTGGTCATCAGCGTCTCGACGGCGCGGTCGAGATCGATCGGGGCCACGTCGCCGCCGACAAGCCGGCCGAAGATGTCGCGTTCAGTCAGGACGCCGGCCAGCCGCCCGGCGGCGTCGACCACGAAGACCGAGTCGCCGGTTCCGCCGCGGCGGATGGCGTCGAGGCACTCGGCGAGGCTGGTCCCCGGGTGGACGGTCACCGGCTCGCGGCGGGCGACCACACCGATCCGCTCGTCGACGAGGGACGGGACGCGCGCGACGACGGCGCTCTCGGTCAGCTCAGTCACGCGACCAAGTGTATCCAGTTCGCCCGGTTCGGCCGGTGCGAGCGATCTGCCGGTTTGGCCGGTTCGCTCGGTTCGGGCCGGATCGGCCGGATCGGCCGGATCGGCCGGATCGGCCGGTCGAGCGGTTCGGGCCGGATCGCAGGTTCGGGCTGGTTCAGGCCGGATCGAGCGGTTCGGTCCGGATCGGCCGGCTGGTTCGGGCCGGATCAGCCGGCTGGTTCGGGCCGGTTCAAGCGGTTCGGGCCGGTTCGGGCCGGTCGAGCGGTTCGGGCCGGATCGCAGGTTGGGCCGGTTCAGGCCGGCTGGTTCGGGCCGATCGAGCGCCGCGGCGCGGCTGGAGTCGGACCACCGGTGTCTGCTTGCCAGGCGACACCCAGGCGGTCGCAAGTCGGTGGGTCCCGCCACCTGTGCACCCGACTGAGCGTGGGCCCGCCGCGAGCTCCGGACAGGCGATCACCAGGAGGTCGCGTGTCAGCATCGATCGCGCTACCGACCGGGTGAGATTCGCCTGTCGCACCGCCGTGCGACGACAGCAAGCCCGCTGCGAGGCTCGGCTGACATCGACCACATCGTCCGCAACGAGCGATCCGCCAAGGCGAGCCGGAGAGCGGCCGAAGAAGGCACTCATGACGAAGGCACTCATGAAGGAGACCGATCCATGAACGTGCGCGAGAGCGACCCCACCAGCGCCGATCGGCACGGCTTGGACGACGAGGCCGATTCCACGACCGAGCTCGAGCGCCATACGCCGACCGTCGACGAGACCGAGCGCGACGTGATCACGTCGGGCACGGCAGCAACGAGCGAGATCGGCGATCCCAGCGCGCAGGCGAGCGCCGAACGCCAGGGAGACGGCACGCC
>JACDAH010000418.1 GCA_013695505.1 Chloroflexota bacterium
GATGGACCTCGGCCTGAACGGACTCCGCGCGCTGGTCGGTGGCGGCTCGAGCGGGCTCGGCGCGGCGATCGCGGCAGAGCTCGCCGCCGAGGGAGCCGCCGTCGGCATCGCTGCCCGCCAGAGCGACCGTCTGACTGCGCATGCCACGGGGATTGCCGGGATCGCCGTCCCGGCCGACCTCTCCGACCTCGACGGCCCCGCGTCGGCCGTCGCGTCGGCCGTCGAGCGGCTCGGCGGGCTCGACCTGCTCGTCGTCAACTCCGGCGGACCGCCCGGCGGTGACTTCGCCGCTCTCGACGAGGCGACGTGGACGATCGCGATCGACGGCGTGCTGCGATCGGCCCTGCGTCTGATCCGGGCCGCGCTGCCACCCCTCCAGGACTCGGCGGCGCCGGCGATCCTGATCATCCTGTCGAGTTCGGTCCGCGAGCCGATCCCGGGCCTCACGACCTCGAACGTCCTGCGACCGGGTCTGGTTGGCCTGGTCAAGTCGTTGACGGCCGAGATCGCCCCGATCCGGATCAACGGGATCGCTCCCGGCCGCGTCGCGACCGCCCGGATCGCTCACCTCGACGGGCTCCGAGCAGAGGCCACGGGCAGATCCATCGACCAGATCACCCGCGAGACGATCGGCCGGATCCCGCTCGGGCGCTACGGGGACCCGGCCGAGGTCGGCCGGCTCGGGGCATTCCTGCTGTCGCCGGCGGCGAGCTACATCAGCGGCGCGATCGTCCCGATCGACGGCGGGATGATCCGGGCCCTGCCCTGACGCGAGGGCGAGCGCGGTCGTCTCGAGAGCGGCGCAACCGTCTCAGCAGCGGTGGCGGCTAGTAGCGCCGCTCCCGGCCGATGTCGTAGACCGCCCGGCTCAGCAGGATCAGTCCGAGGACGGCGATCCACAGCCCGTACGCTCGTTGCGGAAACAAGGCGTCGAGGCTCGTCAGCCCCAGCTCGACGACCCGGACGACCAGCGCGAGCCAGCCGATCACGGTCAGGATCAGGAAGCTCAGCGAGCGGTCGAGCCCGACCGGCACGTCGCCCGCCGCATACGGCAGGGCGAGCAGGGCGATCACGGCGAGGGCCACGAAGAAGACGAGCACGCCGCTGCCATCGAAGGCGTTGCCGGTCCGCGGCGGCAGCCCGAGATCCGCCCCGAGCTGCCACCACGGCAGGAAGCACGCCAGGAGGATGAGGACCGCGCCGATAGCGGCCAGGCGGCGCCCGTTTCCGAGGGGTCGACGGTGCATCAGTCGAGGCCCGTGTAGACCTCGGGGCGGAGGACGCCCACGAAGCGGAGGTTGCGGTAGTACTCGCCGTAGTCCAGGCCGTAGCCGACGACGAACTGGTCGGGGATCGTGAAGCCGACGTAGTCGACCGGGATGTCGACGAGCCGCCGGGCGGGCTTGTCGAGCAGGGTGCAGATCCGGAGCGATTTCGGGTTCTTGCCGCGCAGGTAGCGGATCAGGTAGTTCAGGGTCAGCCCGGTGTCGATGATGTCCTCGACGATGAGGACGTCCTCACCCTCGATCGTGGCCGAGAGGTCCTTGAGGATCCGGACGAGCCCCGATGACTCGGTCGACGTGCCGCCGTACGACGAGACCTCCATCAGGTCGATCCGGACCGGCGACGGGATCGCCCGCATGAGATCCGCCATGAACGGCAGGGAGCCCTTGAGGACCGAGACGAGGGTCAACCGCCGGTCGCCATAGTCGGCGCCGATCCGGGCGCCGAGCTCGGTCACCTTGGCCGCGATCTGCTCCTCGCTCACGAGGACCTCGCCGATGTCGGCGACGAGATCGATGCGGCCGGCAGAAGCGGTCACACGGAGCCTCTGGGCAGATCGGCGGACGGTTCGCGATCGACGAGGTCGCGGACCGGGACCACCTGGCCGGGCGTCCCGCTCAGCGCGTCGGCGAGGGCGAGCCGCCCGAACTTCAGCATCAGCGCCCGGAAGTCCCGGGCGTAGAACAGCTTGACCTTGATGTCGGGGTAGAGCTCGCGGATCCGGCGCAGCTTGCGGTTCTTCTTCCGGACCAGCTTCTGGCGCAGGGTCGTCATCTCGAGGTAGAGCTCCAGGTCAGGCAGCCAGAAGTCGGGCGAGAAGCTTTCGACCACGGTCCCCTCGAGGTTCCACAGGATCGGGAACGTGTGCGGCTCGTACTCCCAGCGGATCCGGTAGAAATCCAGGATGCGGGCCATCTCCGCCTCGCTGGCGTGGGCGAAGGCGGGTCCGGTGCGGGTCGGAGGATCGATGTCGTCGAGCGACAG
>JACDAH010000419.1 GCA_013695505.1 Chloroflexota bacterium
CTACTACGCGGTTCGCGGGTCGAACTTCCTGATCGAGTACGACAACACCCAGAACGACGCAAATCACATTCATGCGGTGTGGCGCGGCCTGGACAACGATTGGGGCGACGACCTGATCGCCGCGCACGTCGCTGCCGACCATCAATCCGCCGGCGCGCACGCCGACGGCGCCGGACCAGTGGCGCCTCGCCGACTCCGTTGACGTGCTGAGCTACGACGCGATCGTCGTTGGACTCGGCGCGCACGGGTCGGCGGCGGCCGCGGCACTGGCCAGGCGGGGGCAGCGCGTCCTCGGGCTCGAGCGCTTCGGGCGGGGCGAGGGTCGCGGTTCGTCCGGCGGCTGGACGCGGATGATCCGGCTCTCCCACTTCGAGCACCCCTGGCTCGTGCCGATGGCCGCTGCCGCGTGGGACCGCTGGCGCGCGCTCGAGGCCGAGACGAACCAGACGATCCTCACCGAGACGGGCGGGTTGTACGCGGGACCCGCCGACAGCACGATCGTCACCGGTGCGACCCAGGGCGCCGTGGCGCACGATTTGGCCTATGAGATCCTGAACGCCCGCGAGATCCGCGAGCGATGGCCGGTCCTCGAGCTCGCCGACGATGTCGTCGGCGTCCTCGAGGCGAAGGCAGGCGCGCTCCGCGCCGATCGCGGGAACGCCGGTCATCTGGCGGTCGCGGAGCGCGGCGGCGCGATCTTTCGCTACGACGCCCGGGTCGTCGACTGGCGTCCGGCGGCGGGCGGCGGTTTCGAAGTCGAGACCGCCGACGGCACCGTGGTCGGCGCCGAGCACCTGGTCCTGACGACGGGGCCGTGGATCGCCGAGTTCGTGCCCGACCTCGGCCTCCCGCTCGCTGTCGAACGCGAGGTGCCGATGTGGTTCCGGCCGAGCGTGGATCCCGCGAGTGTCGGCGCGGACCGGCTGCCGATCTGGGTGGTCCGTGACGGCCCGACCATGTTCTACGGGATCCCGTACGACCCGGAGCTCGGGCTGAAGGTCTCGATCCACCATTGGGGCACGTTCGTCGAGCCCGATGTTGTCGACCGCGTCGTCGGCGACCGCGACACCGAGCGGGTTCGAGCATTCCTCCGCCAGCGGATGCCGACCGCGAACGGACCGCTCGTCCACGCCGAGGTCTGCCTGTACGCGAACACGCCGGACGGGACCTTCGTGATCGATCGCCATCCGGTTGGCCCAGGCGTCGCGTTCGCGTCGGCCTGTTCGGGCCACGGCTACAAGTTCGCGCCGGTGATCGGCGAGATCCTTGCGGATCTCGCGCTCGATGGCACGACCGACTGGCCGATCGAGCCGTTCCGGGTCGCGCGGTTTCGCGAGTCTATTCCCGGATAATCCGCGGTCGCGATCATCCCGGCGTGGACGACATTCGCCAGGGACGGATCTGTCGTGCGCTGCGTTTGCGAGCGCGACTGACGCAGAAACAGCTCGGCCGCGCGTGTGGGATCTCGCAGCAGGCCGTCTCGCTCGTCGAGCGCGGCCACGGATCGCGTCTGTCCGGCCTGACCATGCGCCGCCTGTTCGCGGCCCTCGATGCCCGGTGGGAGCCGACGGTCTCGTGGCGCGGAGGCGAGCTGGACCGTCTGCTCGACGAGCGCCACGCACGTCTGGGCGGCACGTTCGCCGATCTGTTGCGACGGCGGGGGTGGCGAGTCGACGTCGAGGTCACGTACGCCAAATACGCCGAACGGGGCTCCATCGACATCCTCGCCTGGTGGCCGGCCGGGCGCATTGCCCTCGTCGTCGAGATCAAATCTGAGCTCGTGTCGGTCGAAGCCACGATCCGGAAGCTCGATGAGAAGGTTCGGCTGTCCATCGAATCGATCGCGGAGACGCGGTTCGGCGAGCGACCGCGATCCGTCGCCCGCCTGCTCGTTCTCCCGGCGTCAACGACCGACCGACGGCGGGTCGCGCGAGCACATGCGATCCTCGGTGCCGCCTTGCCAGTCCGCTCGGATGCTGTGCGGGCCTGGCTGCGATCCCCGGCGGGAGCCATCCGAGGGCTCCTGTTCGTGGCAGATACCAATCGCCGTGGTCTGTGGCGCGGCGGATGAGACGGGATTGGTCCCCTGGGCGTTCGTTTCGCCCCGCCTTTGGGACCGGGTTGGTATCCGGTCGCCAACGCGTCTGAACTGGCGTCCGCTACTGCCCGGGTTGGTATCCGGTCGTAAACGCGTCTGCGGTCGCGCAGGGGTTGGAACCCGTCGCGAGCCGACGGGGTCAAGTCCCCGGACGCGAGCCGACGCCCGACAGCACGGTCCACGGAATGACGTTTGTTGCGTATACCAACCCGGGTGGTGAGCGGCGCGGTTGAACCGGCGCTCAGACCCTGATCGGGCCGATCTGGAAACGAAACCCGACTCTGGTTGGTACGCGGGGCCAACGTTCCGCCCCGTACCACCCGGAGTAGTGGATGGTGCGTGGCAGGTCCGGTGAGGAGAGTCAGAGGAGCTCCGCGATCATCGCCGCAGCCTTCGCGGCGCCGTCGCGCTCGACCGGGAGCGAGGCGACAGGTCGGTCGATCTCCTCCGCGATCGCGGCGCCGATCAGCTCCGGCGACGCCTCGGCGAACTCCATGAATCGGCCGGCGCGGTAGCGATCCAGGCGGTGTCGCACGTGCCGGCGCTGCTCGAAGTGGTTCGCCAGTGGGAAGTACAGGAACGGGCGGCCCGCCGCGACGAGCTCCATCGTCGTCGTGAGCCCGCCCTGGACGACCGCCAGGTCGCAGGCGACCAGGTGTCGATAGAGGTCCGGAACGAACGCTCGGACCTCGACCCCCGCAGCGGCCGAGAGTGACGTGGGATCGATCCGTGGTCCGGCCACCACGACCATCCGCAGTCCGTTGACGAGGCGCGCGGCCTCCGGATACGACGCGATGACCCCGCGGAGGAGCGACGCACCCACCCCGGAGCCGCCGACCGCCACGATCACGACGCGCTCGTCGTCGCGAAACCCGAGCTCGCGCCGGAGCTCCTGCCGCCCGGCGACGAGCGACGCCGGGTCGAACCCCGTCACGTAGCCGCTGAACGAGAAGTGGCGCTCGGTCCAGGCGCGGATGGAGGGGAGGCCCGGACCGAAGTCGTCAGGCACGATGTCGTCGGGATTGCCGACGAAGATCGCCCGGTCGCGAAGCCGCGGAAAGCGCTCGACATGCGCGATCATCTCGGCGTTGTTGTCGGCCGCAAGGTACGCCTCGCGCTCGCCGCCGTCGGCCATCGGCAGCCAGCCGACGAAGTCGGTCATCCAGGCGAACGCCGTCCGCTTGAGCTCGGGGTTCTCGTGGAGGAAGTGGTCGACGTCCCACGCCTCGTCGCCGATGACCAGGTCGTAGTCGCCGTCGGTCACCGCGTCGTGGAAGACCATGAAATTCGCGACGAGGATCTCGTCCATCCGCCGGATCGCCTGGAAGGCGTTGAGGTCGTGCCCGGACGACTCCGAGGTGATGTGGGCGGACTCCGACGCGAGATCGAAGCTCAGCGGATGGATCCGCTCGCCGTGCGCCTCGAGGACCGCGGTGACCGGATGCTGGGCCAACCAGTCGATCTGGACGTCGGGACGGAGCTTGCGCAGCTCGGCCGCGATCCCGACGTCGCGCTGGGCATGGCCCAATCCGATCGGCGACGAGATGTACAGCACCCGCGGCTTCCGGTTGAGCGCGCGCGTCCAGGTCGTCATGGCCGGCCCGCGATCCGTTGGACGAAATCGCGCATCTCGAGGTTGACCAGCACGGGCTCGCGACAGCACGCCGCGTGCCCGGTGCCCTCCATCGCCACGAACCTGCTGCCGAGCGCATCGGCAAGGACCCGGCCCACCTCGACTCGGGTGATCCGATCGTCCGTGCCGTGGAAGACGAGCGACGGGCAGCGGACCCGGGCCGCCAGCGCCATCGTTGCGTCGCGGCCGGTCAGCCGGACTCCCTCCTCGACGGTCTCGATGTAGGGCGCCGCCTCGGCGATGACCATCGTCTCGGCGTCGGTCGCCAAGGCCCAATCGAGCGCGTCCTCGATGTGTTTTGTCGAGTGCGTCTCCGAGAACACCTGTCCGAAGAAGAACTCGACGAAGGCGGGCCAGTCGCGCCGCCAGCTGAACGCGTTGTAGCTCCACCAGTCATCGTCCCGGCTGAAGTCCGTATCGAACGCGACCTCCACCTGGCCCGGCCGAGGCGGCGCCAAAGGCAGCGACGCGCCGAAGAAGACGGCACCTAGCACCCGATCGGGGTGATCGCCCGCGAGCATCAGGGCATAGGCGCCGCCCATCGACAGGCCCGCGACCACGGCGCTCTCGGTCGCGCTCGCGTCGAGCACGGCCAGGGCGTCGGCGACGAACTCCGTCGCGGCATAGGCGGCCGGATCGCGCGGGCGGTCGGATCGCCCGTTGCCACGGCCGTCGAATGTCACGACCCGGAAATGGCGCGCAAGGTACGGGAT